>JACIWW010000013.1 GCA_014360905.1 Chloroflexota bacterium | reverse complement strand
ATCGTGCCTGTGGCATTGGAAGCGGGATCACACTTTGCCATCCGCGAGGGTGGGCGCACCGTTGGTGCTGGTGTGGTCACCAAGATTCTGGGGTAGGAAGTGATGGGTAATGAGTGAGGAGTGAGAAGCACTCGTCGCTCATTACTCGTCAACAGGAGCAACCATGGCAAAAAAAGAGAATCGCATCATCATCACCTTGGCATGTACAGAGTGCAAGGAGAGGAATTACACCAGCAGTAAGAACCGCAAGAACGATCCGGGGCGCATTGAGCTGAAGAAGTATTGCCCCCGCTGCAAAAAGCATACCGTGCATCGTGAGGCGAAATAGCGCCGCGATCGCTTCGGCTGGGATGATAGGCCAGTAGCTCAAGTTGGCAGAGCAGCGGTCTCCAAAACCGCAGGTTGCGGGTTCAAGTCCTGCCTGGCCTGCCAGAAGATTCGTTCAAGACACCGTATCGAGGGATGCGATTTGCAGGGAATTCTCCCTTACGGTACGGTGTCTTGAAATGTCAGGTATAGGGATGGGAGCAAAGAATGGCCATTACCCTTAGCAATAATCGCATAGTCAAATATTTGAAGGAGGTTCGGGCTGAGATCCGCAAAGTGACCTGGCCTTCCCGCTCGGAAGTGTTGCGGCTGAGCGCCATCGTCATCGCGGTGCTGGTAGTCATGAGCATTTTCATGGCGCTTGTTGACTATGCCTTCTCCTGGCTCATGCGCTTGATCATCAATCTGGGAACCGGTCTGTAAGAATATGGCAAGGAAAAAAACGCAAACCATATTGGGTGAAACAGAGAAGAAAATAGCAGAGGCTATCGCGCCACGCACAGACGTAGAAATGGCAGCTGAGGAAGCCATCTCTGCAGCAGAAATGGCTGTGCCCGAGCCAGTTGGCGAGGCGGCGCAACCATTGGGGGAAGAAGCGGCTGCTGCGGAGGCAGAAATGGCTGTGCCCGAGCCAGTTGGCGAGGCGGCACAACCATCGCTGCAGGAGGCACACGCCGCCGAAGCGACGGCTAGACCCCCTGCTGAAAAAGAGCCCTCCGATGGACGGGCCTGGTATGCGGTGCATAGCTACTCCGGCTACGAGAACAAGGTCAAGAAGAATCTGGAGAAGCGCATCGAATCCATGAACATGCAGCACAAAATCTTCCAGGTGGTCGTCCCCACGGAAGAAGAGATCGAGATCAAAGAGGGTCATCGCCACAGGGCTAAGAAACGCATCTTCCCTGGCTATGTCCTCGTACAAATGATCATGGATGAAGAATCCTGGTACGTGGTGCGCAACACGCCTGGCGTGACGGGCTTTGTCAGTTCGGGCTCTCAGCCAACCCCGCTGCGCCCAGAGGAAGTGGCCAAGATTCTCAAACGCATGGAGCTGGAAGCGCCAAAGATCAAGGTCAGCTTTCGCGAGGGCCAGACCGTGCGCATCGTTGACGGCCCGTTTGCAGATTTCGTGGGCACGGTCGAGGAGTTGAACCTGGAGAAGGGCAAAGTGCGTGTGTTGGTCTCCTTCTTCGGACGGGAGACCCCTATTGAACTCGACTTCTTGCAGGTACAGAAACAGTAAGCGAACTATGGCATCGCAAGGCAGTGGTTGCCTTCGCGACCGTGCATAGTTTCAGTACGAGGAGGATTTGTGGGTAAGCAAGTCAAAGCAATCGTCAAACTGCAAATTGAGGCAGGCAAAGCCAACCCCGCCCCGCCAGTTGGCCCGGCATTGGGTCAGCACGGGGTCAATATCATGGCTTTCTGCAAAGAATATAACGCTCGAACGGCGAACATGGCCGGGACGGTTATCCCTGTGGAAATCACGATCTATACCGACCGTTCGTTCACTTTCGTGACCAAAACGCCCCCCGCCTATGACCTATTGAAGAAAGCAGCCGGTGTGGAGAAAGGCTCTGCAGAACCGAATCGGGTCAAGGTGGGCAAGGTCACGCGGCAGCAAATCAGAGAGATCGCCGCGTTGAAGATGCAGGACCTCAATGCCGTTGACCTGGAGGGGGCGATGAAAATCATCGAAGGCACCGCCCGCAGCATGGGCATTGATATCGTGGATTGATCGGCCGGAGAGTTCATCTCCTGGCCGGAGGTGGCTGGCCTTGGGCGTGGGAGCCCAGGCTGCTACTCCACAGAGGCCGCTCACACGCTACCGCATGAGGTGGGAGGGCAAAAGCCCGCCAAAACCACAAGGAGGAAGAGATGACAAAGCACAGTAAGAAGTATCTAGAAGCACTGAAACTCGTTGATCGCAATAAAACGTACTCGCCAGAAGAGGCGATTGAACTGGTCAAAAAGACCTCGTTCACCAATTTCGACAGCAGCGTGGACTTGCACCTGCGCATGAACCTGGATCCTCGCAAAGCTGAGGAACAGATACGTGGCTCGGTGCTATTGCCAAGCGGCTTGGGCAAAACCGTACGCATCCTCGTCTTTGCCGAGGGAGAGGCAGCAAAGATCGCGGAGGAAGCCGGGGCCGACTATGTGGGCAGCGATGACCTGATCAAGCGCATTCAGGAAGGGTGGCTAGAGTTCGATGTAGCCATGGCCACGCCGCAAATGATGGGCAAGGTCGGGCGGCTGGGAAAGGTATTGGGGCCGAGAGGGCTGATGCCGAACCCGAAGACGGGCACGGTGGTCGCACCGGAAGACCTGCCTCGTGCGATCAGTGAAGCGCGCCAGGGGCGCGTTGAATACCGCCTGGACAAGACGGGCAATATCCATGTGCCCATTGGCAAAGTGAGTTTCAGCAAAGAACAGTTGCTGAGCAATCTCACTGCCCTGATGGAAGCCATCGTGCGTGCCAAGCCCAGCACAGCCAAAGGGCAGTACATCAAGAGAATCACCCTGACTTCCACGATGGGGCCGGGGGTCAAGGTGGACATCAACCAGGCTTTGGCTCTGAAATCCGTATAGCCTGGCTCTAGCGGACGCTCCCGCTGGCACACAACAAGGACGGCGGGGCTGACCGCATTTGAACAGCAAAATTGCATAGCGAGTGCAGCCAAAGACAGCAGGTGCGCATTTGCGCTTAATGATCTCAATTGCCTGCCGAGGCAAAGCAAACAGTATTTCTGTGAGTCTTTGTGTCGGTTAGGCATAAAGACTCTTTTTATGTAAAGGAGGTGGAATCAATTGCCCGTAACTAAAGAGAAGAAACAACAAACCATGGCAGAACTAAAGGAGATGTTCGCACGAAGCACGGTAGTGCTTCTTTCCGACTATCGCGGCCTGACTGCGAGCCAAATGCACGAACTGCGCAAAAAGTTGCGCCCGTTCGACAGCAAATTCCTCGTGGCCAAGAACACCTTGATCACGAAGATCCTGGCAGAACTCGGACTGCCTCAGCCAGAGGAACTGTTGCAGGGGCCAACTGCCCTGGGCTTTTGCTTTGCGGACTTTCATCAACCGCTGCGCACGATTATGGATTTTGCCCAGGATACAGAAGTGCTCAAGGTGAAAGGCGGCCTAATGGGCGAGCATATCCTGTCGCCCGAGGACATTAAGACGCTCCTGACGCTGCCAGAACCCGCCGTGCTGCGCGCCGAAGCATTGGGTGGCCTGCAGTCGCCTCTGACCGGATTGATTGGGCTGCTCGATAGCGTGCTGCGCGGACTGGTCTATGTCCTCGATGCGCGCGCTGAGCAGTTGGGGCAAGCGTCCGCATAGAGGGCAGGCGATGTGAGGAAAAAGCGATGATGATGTGGATGTTCTATCCATGCATTTGTTTAGGTTAACAACTAGGAGGTAAAGGACAGTGAAAACACAAGAGATTATCGAAGCCATCGAGAAATTGAGCGTGCTCGAATTGGTCGAGCTGAAGAAGGCACTGGAAGAGCGCTGGGGCGTGACCGCCGCTGCGCCGGTTGTTGCTGCCGCTGCTGTTGCACCAACCGCCGCTCCCGCGGCTGCTGCTCCCGCCGCTGCTGAGGAACAGACAGAGTTCGAAGTCATCCTCAAGGAAATCGGTCCAGAGAAGATCAAGGTCATCAAGGTCGTGCGCGAACTGACCAACCTGGGTCTGAAGGAATCGAAGGACTTGGTGGAGAGCGCACCGAGCAGCGTCAAGAAGGGCGTCAGCAAGGAAGAGGCTCAAGCGGCCAAAGCCAAGTTGGAAGAAGCCGGCGCGGTCGTCGAAATCAAATAATGCGCGACAGAGGAACCAGGTTTCTGCGAGAAACCTGGTTCCTCTCTTTATGCACGGTATACTACTTCGCCCGCCAAGATGGTCATTTCCACGCGGGTGTGCAGTAGTTCTTGCGCCGGCACATCAAAGATGTCCTGCGAAAGCACCACCATGTCGGCCAACTTGCCCACGCTCAGCGAACCTTTGATGCGCTCTTCGCCAGAGGCATAGGCTGTCCCCATCGTGTATGCATAGACTGCTTCGGGCACAGTCAGGCACTGTTCGGGATACCAACCGCCAGGCAGCGTGCCATCTTCGCGCTGGCGCGTTACCGCGGCAAAGATACCGCTCAACACATTCGGTGTCTCGACTGGCGCATCCGAGCCGAAAGCCAACACCGCCCCAGTTTCTAGCAAACTGCGCCAGGCATAGGCACTGGAGCAGCGCGCCCCCCAGTAGCGGTCGGCCATGATCATGTCAGATGTACAGTGGATGGGCTGCATCGAGGCAATGACCCCCATCGCACCCAAGCGCGGCAAATCCTGCGGAGAAATCAATTGCACATGCTCAATACGTGGGCGCAGCCCAAGCCGCGACCAATCCTGCCAATGCTCCTCCAGCGCATCCAGTGCGCGGCAATTGGCACGATCGCCAATGGCATGGATGGCGATGTTCCAGCCACCCTTCGTGCAGGCAGCAACCAACTTGCTTAGTTGTGCGCTGCTGGTGACCTCGATGCCACAGTTGTTGGGCTCGCCTTCATAGGGTGCGAACATGTCCGCACTGCGCGTGCCCAGGGAACCATCGGCAAAGGCTTTGACGGCGCACAAGCGCAAGAACTCGTCCCCAAAGCCGGAACGCAACCCAAGCCGCAGGGCATCGTCCAGATGCTCAGCGGGAATCATCATGTTCACACGCAGGTCCAGTTCCCCTTTGAGCCACACCTCCTGCACCGCACTCAAGTCATGCGGCTCTTCCGGTACGTGTACCCCGACCAGGCCAAAACGATGCAACTGTTCCACCGCTGTGCGCACTGCCGTCACCTTCTCGGACAGGCTGACCTGCCCAGCGACGCGTTCGACCATCTTCATCGCTGCATCTTCTTTGAGCAAGCCCGTGGGCTCGCCAGTCTGTGCATCACGCTCCAGTTGTGCGCCAGGCGGGTCGGGGGTATCCATCGTGATCCCCGCAAGCTGCAGCGCCAGTGAATTGACCCAGGCGGAGTGCCCGTCTTTGCTGTACAGGTAAACCGGATTGTGCGGCGTCACGGGGTCTAGATCCCATTTGGTAGGGAAAGCCGCACCAGGCCACAAATTGCGGTTCCACCCCCAGCCCCGGATCCACTCCCCTGGCTTGGCTTTTTGCGCACGTTCCGCAACGCGCGCCACGGCTTCCGAGAGCGAGGGAACGCCATCGAGTGGCACCTGAGCCAGGCTGAGCCCGTAGTGGACGAGGTGGATATGCGCATCAGTGAAGCCTGGCAGCACTGTACGCCCCTGCACATCCAACTGCTCCGTATCTGCCCCGGCCAAGGCGCGGATTGTAGCGTTATCTCCAACCGCTAGAATGCGCCCGTTGCGTACGGCCACCGCTTCGGCCAAGGGCAACTTGTTATCCATGGTGTACACGCGTCCATTGAACAGGATGCAATCAGCTTCCAATTTTGTCCTCCTCACGCAAGTCTTGTAGGATACGTGGCAGCGCCTCTTCTGCTGCCTGCCGTCCACGCTCGATTAGCAGCGGGATATTCGATAGGTCAACCCAGTTGAACTCAGCCACATCGGGGCAAATCACCACATCGGCCAGATTTGCTTCGCGGTGCGTATTGTTGAATAGCGTGGCCAGGCTGAGGAACCACATCTCCATCAGGGTAGAGGGACGTTTCCGCTCCAAAGCCGACGAGAACGACAGGTCCACTGCAATGACATAGTCAGCACCCATTTCGCGCACTGCCGAGACCGGCAAGTTGTTGATAAGGCCGCCATCCACCAGTAGCCTGCCTTCGTATTCGACAGCGGTGAACACGCCTGGGACAGCACAACTGGCGCGCACGGCCGGTGCCAGTCTGCCTGTGCGCAAGATGACCAGCTCATCGCGTAAGATGTCTGCCGCGGCGACTGCCAAGGGAGTCTCTAGCTCCTCGAAGGTGCGGTCGCCGATGAGTTCAATGAGGTACTCCTCCATGCGGCTGCCATCGAAAAAGCCGGTCCTGGGCCGCACGACCTTGCCCAGTTTGCTCCAGCGCATGTCCAGAGCAATTTCCTTGATGCGCGTAAGGGGCATGCCGGCACAGTACACCACGCCCACCGCCGCGCCGGCGCTGGCACCAGAGACACAGGATGGACGGATGCCGGCGACTTCGAGTACCTCGAGCACGCCGATATGCGCTGCGCCCAGTGCCCCACCGCCACTCAATGCCAGTCCAACTCGTTTCAAGAAGGACGCCTCCTTTCACGTGTTCCGTTTTTTATGCAATACGTTTTACGCAAACTTCCTCTCCAAACGTATTTCATCCCGCACGGGAATGTTGGCAAAGCCGCGCTCCTCTCGCCCGTGGTGGGCGAGAATCGCGCCTGGCTTCACCTCGCTGATGACAAAGCCCCAGCGCTGATACAGGTACAGCGCGGGCAAGTCATCATTGCTGGTGGCAACAACCAAGCGCGACAGGCCACGAGCACGCGCTTCCCGCTCCGCTACGGCCAGCAAGGAGCGCGCCGTGCGCTTGCCCTGGTACTCCGGGTGCACGTTGAGCATGACGATGACCAAGCGATCCTCTTCCAGGGCGTAGGAAAGCATCCCGGCTACTTTGCCATCGTCGCAGGCAAGCAAAGCGGGCAAAGTCAAGATGTCATAGGTACGATCGAAACACGCTACTTCCGTCTCGCCCCAATACATCAGAGCCATCTCTTTGATCGTGGCACAGTCTTCTGGCTGTGCCGCGCGCACGGGTAAGGGTGGCAATTGCACCCGCGTGCTGATGGACACCACATCCAAGCGGGCGTGCTCCAGGCACACGTACTCTCCCGTTCGCGCACAGCGATACACTGCAATCTGGTCATCATAGTGACACTTCATGCCTTTACTCCTTTCTGCAAGAAGTCTAGGAGCCAGAGGATGAATTTCCTGGCATTCATGAGCGCTAAAGCGCTCACTGCAAACAAGTTTTTGCCAGGAAATGAACTTCCTGGCTGAATCCGAGAAGCCCCTTCAGGGGCTCGTCCCTATTATGCCAGGGATTTCCAACCCCCTGGCATTATTAGCGCAATTCGGAGCAACCTTTCACAGCTATGAGCGCTAAAACGCTCAGTACAAACGGCGTTGCATCTTATTGCGATAAACCCCGCAGGGCCATCTCCTCCCAATGCTGCCCATCGTCATGGCTGACCAGCAGCTTGAACTTGGGTTTTCCCACCTCCTCGGTTACATCCAGGAAAACAAACAGGGACTTGGGCTCCCGGGCATCCACTGCCAAGGGACGCACGGCATTCATGGCAAGGCCGGCGCTTTTGCCCAGCACCGCCACCACCTCCCAACGCACCTCCTCCGAGCGAGGCGCGTCGGCATTGAGCGAACGCAGAAGGCGATAGGTACGCTCCTCGCCATTGTAGTAACTGATGTCGCAGCCTGCGTACAAAGCGTTCAGGTTGGGGTCATACGCCAGGCCACTGACGAAGCAGATGTCCTGGTTTTCTGCGCCAAATGGATCGGGACTGTAGACAAAATCAAACTCGCCCAGCGGCAAGCGCTCCCAAGTCCCATCACGCCCCCCACGATACACATAACCCCGTGGCCAGTCATGCCTGGTGCTCGGACGCACGTGAGCCCAGATGATGTTGGGGTTATTGGGATGAATGAGGATTGCCCCCACCCAGGCATTGCCATCGCCAATACCCACGCCGTAATCCGCTTTGCCCCAGGTGCATCCGCGATCGCTGCTTTTCACAATCACTGCCTGCATCGCCGTATCCCAAGGGATGCCCGCCCACAGCACATCCGAATTGAGGAAATCCACCGCCAGGGCAGTAACGCGCATGGTGTTCACCAAAACCCAGGGCTCATGGTCAGCCTCGCGGCGGTAGAGTCCGTGACTCGTCGCCAGATACATCGTCTGGGGATGGCGGTAGTCCACCGCCACGCAGGTCACCCCTGCCTCTGCAGGAATACCCGGCAGCGGTTCGGCGCTCCAGGTCGCTCCACGGTCTGCGCTGCGGTACAAGGCATTGCCCACCACTAGGTAATAGACGGGCGGTTCATCTGGCGTTACGACCAGGCTCTTCACATAGGGCACGGTAAGTTCGGGCCAGGGCACCTGGGTTAGCGTGAGTGGGAGCGTTGGGGTTACAACGGCTGGCTGTGACGTTGCCGTTGGCGTTACTGTGGGAGGACGCAGTGTTGCGGTAGCTGTTGCTTCCTGCAAGACAAGCGTGGCCGTCAGCGTGGGCAGTTGGGGAGTTCTTGTCCTGATTGGGGTAGCGGATGGAGCTGGCAGCGTCGGGATCAGCGAAGGGGTGCGCCCCTGTGGCGCTGATGGAGTACATGCTGCTGCAACTAGCAGCACCACACTTAGGCCCAATGCTAGAAAGGCTGCTCTATACTCAGCCAAAACTCTTTTCCTGCGGATAGGCATGGTCCCCCACTCTCCTATCTCACACTCCGAAGGATGCCACCATCCATCCTCCGCGACAGCAGCAATATGCCATGGAGGATAGTGGCGGTCATGAAAGCGATGGAAAGCGCGGTCGCCACGTCCAGGTAATTGTGCCCCCAGAGCAGATAAAGCAGAATCGCCGGATACAGCACCATCCAGCTCTTGATCGCCACCGGGGCGGGTGCGCCGTAATAATTGCCCAGGAACAGCACCACGTTCAAGGCGGTATAGACAAAGGGGTACAAACTGCCCCACAAAGGAGATAGTGCCCCAGATGCTGTGAGCCCCACCACAATCAACGTCTCGCGTGTGTGGTCGGCGAACTGATCCAGCAGCGCGCCAAAGTCCGAAGCGCGTCCGGTATAGCGCGCCAGGGCGCCATCTACGCTGTCCGTCATCATCGAAGACAACCAGATGAAGAAACTGAGCCGAGGGTGATGGCGCACGGTATGGATAAAGCACAGTCCAAGCACAGGACCTGCTAAGGAAATCACATGCGGCGATACGTCCATCGCAGCCAGCAAGCGCACTACAGGACCATATAGCCAGAGCAAGAACTCGCGCACCGGCGCGACAAAGCGCCTCTCTACAACCGAGTATGAATCGGCTTTCGTTGGGTAGTCCGCTAGTCGGTTAGTCATTGGGCATTGGTCTATTAGTCATTAGTCATTAGTCATTAGTCATTAGTCATTGGTCTATTGGTCATTCGTCTGTTGGTTGTTGGCTTTGTTTTCGCTCTCTTGCTTACGCAAGTAGCGAATGAAGGCGTTGATGAGTTTCTTGACATCGGTGGCTTTGTCGTACAAGCTCTGAAAGGTTCGGTCATCCATATATCCAGCATCTTTTGCTACGTACAGTTGCGATTGCACCTCTGAGGCGGAGCGCCTAGCATAGCACAAGAAGCGGATAAACGCTGCATCAGAGCCTGAGTCAAATCCCTCGGCGATGTTGCTCATGACGGAGACGGCGGCAGCTTGAATCTGTGATACGAGCCGTGTATCACGAGCAAAGCGACCCTGGCCCGAGGCTGCATAGACCATCTTTGTCAGTTCCCGTGCTACTTGCCAGCTTTGTATGTCCTCAAAACTCTGGATGCGCACTCAGTTCTCCTTTTAGTTCGTTAGTTGGATAGTCTGTTAGTCGGATGGTCGGGTAGTGCTTTAGTCAAGTAGTACTTAGTTGGAAGCCTAGCCACATTGCATCCTACCGACTCGACTAACTATCACTCGCCCAGTGACTACCCAACCAACGACTACCCAACTACTCGACTAGCAGACTACTCAACCAACAGACTACCCGACTAACGCACTACCTTCTGCGTGAACTCGATCAGTTCCTGCAGTTTGCACGCAGCAGCACCGGAATCAATCGCCTCCGCAGCCCGTGCCACGCCCTCGCGCAGGTTGCGCACTGCTCCGCCCAAGACCAATGTGGCTGCTACATTGAGCAGGACGATGTCGCGTGCTGCTCCCTTCTTGCCCGCCAGCACCTCCTGAGTGATGTGCACATTGACTTCGGGCGTGCCTCCCCTGACATCCGAAAGCCGCGCTCGGGGCAAGCCCAAATCCACGGGATCGAGGAAAAAGGTCGAGATCATGCCGTCTTCGTCCAGTCGGCTCACCTTGTTCACTCCGGTAGTGGAGAGTTCGTCCATGCCATCTGCCCCGTAGACGACGAATGACTGGCGGATGCCCAATGCACGCTGGGTATACGCTACCGGTTCGGTCAGGAGACCTGCATATACTCCCACCACCTGTACCGAGGCACCAGCTGGATTGATCAATGGATCCACGATATTGAGCACGGTTCGTGCTCCCAGTTCACGCACTGTGGCAAGGACCGCATCCAGACCGGGCTGCAGCAAAGGGGCAAAGAGGAAGCCAATGCCTACTTCATCAATGCATCGAGCCATTTGCTGTGGCGTCAGCGCCAGGTTCACGCCCATCGCTTCCAACAAGTCCGCACTTCCACACTGGCTGGACACGGAGCGATTCCCATGTTTGGCGATAGCCAGCCCGGCGCCGGCTGCCACCAATGCGGCGGTCGTGGAGATATTGAAAGTGCCTGCCCGGTCATCGCCAGTGCCGCAGATATCCACCAAATCTTGGCGTCTCGGATAGACTGGCGTGATGCCCTTGCGCATCGCTCGCGCACAACCCACCAGTTCTTCGACCGTCTCACCTTTCATGCGCAGAGCAGTCAAGAAAGCTGCTACCTGCGCAGGAGTGGCTTGCCCCATGATGATCTCATTCATGGCTGCTTCGGCCTGCTCAGCGCTCAGCGATTGTTTTTCCACCAGTTTGGCAATCGCTTCTCGTACGATCTCGCTCATTTTCCTCCCTCCTGTGCTTCAGTTTTATCTTGCATCGCTTCCAGTTCCTGGCCGCAGTAGGCACAGAAGACTGCATCAGCCGGATTCGCTCGACCACAGGCAGCACAGGTGCGCTTGCGTGGTCGCCTGGGCAAGCGCAACTTAGGAGTGGGACGCACTGCCCTGACTCGCGGAGCCGGCAATGCCTCGCGCGCCCTGGCGACCAAGTCACGGCTCACCCCCTGTGACTGACGTGCCAGTTCATGACAAAGTTCCCGCACGGCTGCTGGTGACGGCGCTTCCCGGGTTTCATACCAGGTTTGGAGCGTCCGCGCCGTGAGCATGGTTCCGCCATAGGCCAGCCTCACCTTCGACTCCAATCCCCAAAGCGGGATCATACCCACAATCTGCCGGGCGAGCTGCTGCCACATTCGACCGATATCTAGCGCAGAACGCAAAGCCGAGACATCACGATGCCAATCGAGCGGCAACCCATATACCAACCCCAGGCGATAAGCCATCAAGGCCTGGTTGGCGTTGACCGTCTCGACATCCCTAGATCGAAGCGGCATGCGCACAAACGGCATGCTCTCTGCCAGACCAGCAGCTGAAACGTACGTTGCATTGACCCGTGCGGTGCGTTCGATAAGTCTATCCGCTACAGTGCTGCGGAAGAGAGGCAAGTGCCGTGCCAGGAAGAGCGCATATTCGGGCAGCACTTCCAGCACCGCCGGCACAAGTAATTCCCTGACGGTCTCCGTCTGGGTTGCGATCAAGGGCATGATCTCCACGCCTCGCCAGCGAGCCTGTCCGCGGATCATGCGCGTTTCCACCGGCACCTGATCCATCTTGTTATAGCATACCAGCAACGGACGCCCCAGATAGGAAAGATACTCTGCCGCTGCCACTTCCTGGGCATAGTTGCCTTTGGTAGCATCGAGCAGGAGGATAAGCAGAGTAGCCGATTCTAAATCCGCGATGTCTTCTACAGAAAGGGGCAGGCGGTGCTCGGCGAAATACGGTTCCAGTTCTGCAGGCAGGCCCCCCTCGCCCGGCTTGTCTGCCAATGCGCAGGCCAAGGCAGTCTTGCCACTGCCTGCCGCGCCAATCAAGGCTAGACGAAGTTCCTTTTCCACCTCTGCCTGCGCTGCTTCCACATCATCCAACTGGCTCAACGTCTTCCACAACCCCTCGCCAAGTTCGTTCCAATTTGTTGCCATCGGCGCCCCTCCTCTCGCAGTCCCTCGCCATTTTAGCGCACCCTCTGGGTATTGTCAACCGCTGTGGGGGGTTGCCCCTGCCTGGCAAAATGCACGCCAATCCGTTCAATCCGTTCCAGAAATCCGCCGACAGAGCGCATCTCTCCCAGAAACTCACGAACGCATCACTCGTCACTCATTACTTCTCACTCCTCAGCGCAGATTCTTCGCTGCGCTCAGAATGACACGAAGGCGTATAGCTTTGTGCAGCAGGATGGAATCTGTATAATGTAAACGGTATCTCTACACACTGCAGGGGCGGCTCCTATGCCACTAGGTCCTGGGCATGGGAGCAAAGCAGAAAGAACAGATTTTGTTTACATAGAGAAATTCCGTATAATGGATAATCAGAGATTCGTGGAGCCGAGCTTACTTATACGTAGTTCATCTATCAGCAAATATTCTTCTCGAAGTTGGGAAACCAGATGGAACCACCATAAGGAGAGCCGAGGCATTGACTGAAAATCCGGTGTATGCATCACCATTTATAGATTTTACATCTATCACACCAGATACCCCGCTCGGTTCACTTAATTTGAATTGGCGTGAACGAGACTTGCCCGAACGCGAGCGGACCAAGCACGTTCATCGACTTCATCCATACCTTGGCAAGTTCATTCCACAACTAGCCGAGATCTTTTTACGCAAGTATCGTCCAAAACTGGTTTGCGATCCATTCTGCGGCTCAGGGACCACATTGGTAGAATCAATTGCGCTTGGAGTTGACTCTGTAGGCTGCGATATCTCCGAATTCAATTGCCTTCTTACCCGCGTGAAAACTGCTGACTATGATCTGTCTTTATTAGAGCGCGAGATCAGAGACATCTTGACCAAGATAGACCTCCAGTTGCGTGGCGGCTTGTTCGCGGATAACACACTCCAATTTGAAACGGAAAACGACTACTTACGAGCATGGTATCACCCGCGTGCTCTTTACCAACTGCTCTATTATCGCTCCCTTATACCTCGGTACTTTTATCAAGATGTGTTACGAGTGATTTTGTCGCGGGCAGCCCGATCAGCGCGCCTGGTACCTCATTACGAACTGGATTGGCCTAAGAAGCCCCAGACAGAACCCTATTATTGCTTTAAGCATCACCGTATTTGCCAACCAACAGATGACGCTCTCGAGTTTCTCAAGCGCTATAGCATTGACACGTTAAAACGCATTCAAGCGTTTAGTAGCATCCGTAAGGATGCCTCTGTGCAGGTGATATGTGGAGATGCCAGAGAGATTACTTTCCCTCAAGGCATTGATCTTGTTATTACCTCCCCCCCATACGTAGGCATTATTGATTATCATGAGCAGCATCGCTATGCATATGAGTTGCTTAATTTACCATGGCGTGCCGAGAAGGAAATTGGCCCTGCCTCTAAAGGTAGTTCCCAAAAGGCCCAGAAGGAATACATTGAACAGATCGCTGATGTATTCGCCAATCTACGGCAAAGTTTGACATCCGATGCCATTGTAGTCGTGATCGTGAATGACCGTTATGGTCTCTACGAGGCTCTTCCTCAGCAACTCGGCTTCACGCTAGAAGAACGATTAGAGCGCCATGTGAATCGAAGAACTGGCAGACGCAATAATGATTTCTATGAATCCATCCTCATATGGAGGCGGACAACGTGAACCGTGAGACAGAGCAGAAGGTCGCAGACTTCCTAGAACAATTCATTACCAAGCTGACCCAAGTTGAATACAGCATCGAGGATCTGCAAAAAGCATACCCTTTTCATTATTCTTTCGTGACGAAGCCATTATCGCATTTAAGCGACAGCGCTCTATTGTTACCAGCCTGGGACAGAGTCTGTATCCCAAACTAGCCCGCCTCATTGCAGAAGAACGTTACCAGAGGGTTTACCTGGAACACGAGTTTCGTGCCACAATGGATGGAGCCGTTGCTGACACCATCGAGCGAATTGTAACCGAATTGCGCAACAGACAGCGTCACCCAGATCACAGCAAAGAAGTGCAGGAGATACTTCAGGCTCAAGGTGGCATCCCTCGCGAAGTTGTTGTCAAGGCTGACTTGTTCATCGAGGATTTCACAAACGGACCTTTCTTTGCAGAGATCAAGAGTCCATTACCCAATTTGGATATAGCCGCTGAATCCAAGAAAAAGATTTTGACTTTTGTTGCTTTGCATGCTGACCAAAACCCTCAGGCATATCTGGCCTTCCCATATAATCCTTTCCTTACCCGTGAACAGTATCACCACCCATTTACGGCTCATATTATGGACATGGACAAGGAAGTCCTAATCGGTAAGGAGTTTTGGGACACAATCGGTGGTGAAAGCACGTATGAGCAATTGCTTGCCATTATTGCTCAGGTAAGAAAGCGTACTACTCTTTACCACAAGTAGTCTCCGTATATTGGCTTCGCATACCGTATAGACCAAACACCTCGCCTTGCAGGGGCGGCTCCCATGCCGCCGTGAAAATGGAGGGGGAAATGTCCATCGCGATCCGAGAAGCGAATGCAAACGACGCTGAGGTGCTGGCCGATCTGGCCACGCAGTTGGGCTATCCGTCGCAACCCGACCAGATAGTGCATCGTCTGGCCGCTCTGCCATCTTTGGGCTGCCGTGTGTTCGTGGCTGTGGTTGAGGGGCAGGTGATGGGGTTTGTCCAGGTCGGCGTGTACTTCCCGTTCCTGATGGACCATGCCGCCGAGATCGCCGCGCTTGTCGTGGACGAAAAATGGCGCGGACAGGGAATTGGACGAGCATTGCTGCGAGTTGCCGAAGCGTGGGCGGTGGAGAACGGCTGCGCAGCCATCTACGTGCGCACCAACATTGTGCGCGAGCGCGCTCATGCCTTCTATCGGCGGGAGGGCTTCCAACCGGTCAAGACCGCTTTGACCTTTGCCAAGTCGCTCCGCTGATAAACACCAGAACCAGGTTTCTGGCAGAAACCTGGTTTCTTCTTCAACACATCTCCAGCGTGGACGGTTGTATAGACTCTAAAGAACTGGGAGACCTTTAGAGTCTATAGACCGTCTGCGCTCTCGGCGGGCTAGGTAGGGAGCCCCTTCTCCTGAAGGCGTCGCTTTGGCTGCAGGAGAAGGCAGGGGATGAGGGGCATGCCCCACTCTCAACCCCTCTCCTGCGCTGCAGGAGAGGTTGGGCGTGGGCTGTGGCCCGCGCCGAGCAGAGAAAGCACAAAAGGGGGGCGAATACGAGGTTCGCTTCTACTCGTACGTGTGGTGCAAGCCGTGATCCTTCTCCGCCGCCATGGCTGCCGCCATCTCCGCGGTCATCATGGCGCCATGGCGGTATTGGAAGGGCCACATACTCTTGAGGTCGAACAAGCCAACGCGGTCACCATCGTGCAGTACGTGTCCGAGATCCGGCTGCAAGCCGGGCATGGCGCTCAACTGCCCGCTGATGAAGGTAATACCCCGTTCTTCGGTGGGCATCCCCAGGCGCGCCAGCAGGTCGGACATGGTGCTCCCAGCAGGGAGACGCACCTCCAGATGGGCGAAACTGCCCTGATTGGCATCGCCGCCGTAGCGTGCCAGGGCGCCGTAGAGCCATACATCTACCATGATATCGTGTGCATTCACAGTCAGGTTATCCTCCCCCCACTGGCGGAAAAATGCCTACCTCATCGCCGTGCTGAAGGGTCCAATCCATCGGACGGGCACGCCCGTTCACGAAAGCCACCCTCACTTCCTCTGGCGGCAGGCTCAGACGGCTCACCAGATCGGCTATCGTAGCCTCATCTGCTAGCTCCACCTCGAAAGGATGTCCCGGTGTCACATCAGTTCTGTGTTGGCTTAGAGCGGCATACAATTTCACCCGCACGCGCATGGTCATGATCGGTCCTCGTTCATCAGAAACCTGGTTTCTCTATGATTAAGGGCATTTTACAATATCTTGCGCCCAGAGGCAATCCGCACAGGAGGGATTCCAGCCCCAGCAGCCTTCATTGCGTTCGCGCAGGTCGCAGGTCTCGCGTAGGTCGCAGTCAGGGCAAGAGGGGAAATGGAAAGTGCGCACTTCACTGCGAAAGCGCACATATTCCTCAGACATCCAAATTTCAGCCAGCGATTGTCCATTGACATTGCCTAGCACGTAGCGACTGACCTCTTTCTTTCTGCCGTCAATGGCAATATAACTGTAGTTGTGCGAGAGGGCATAGCAGGGAGAGACGCCGCCATCCCATCCCACCACCAGCGCACGGTCTCCAACGAAGCGGCAGCGCCGTTCTGCACCCCAGTACATGCGGGGCAATGCAATGGTCCCCCACATCAACCAGTCCCCAGCGCGGAGCAACCAACCCCCGCTGTCAAGCGGCGGTTGCGGTTCATAGCCATACAGCATCTGATCACGCATTTCTTCAGTGTAAGGCAGGACATTGGTGACTAGGACACGGGCTGCATGGAGCCGCGATGCCAGCCCTGCCAGGTCAGGCAATTCTGCCACATTGCTCTTCAGGACAACAAATTCAATGCCCAAGGTTGGCATCAACGAGCCAAGCCGCGTCTTTTCTTCGTTCAGAGCGCGGATATTTTCCAAGACCTGGGAAAGCATTGCCCCGCGCACGTCAGCATAAGTCTCTGGCTTCACGCCATCCACCGATACCACCAGGCGATCCACACCCAGGCGCACTAGTTCACGGGACATCGCCTTGTCGAGAAGAAGACCATTGGAACCAATCGTCACTGCTACGTTGCGTTCGCGCACAACTTGGATCATTTCCAGGATATGGGGATGGATGAGCGGCTCGCCAAAGCCGGTGAACACAACACGGGTCAAGTTAGGCAGTTCTGTCATGCTTTTAAGGATGCACCTGAACGTGTCCATGCTCATATCTGCTTCTGGGTCTCCCCAGACGTTGCGGATGCAGGTGCGGCAATGGAGATTGCATCCTGTAGTGGGTTCGATATAGAGCTTGCGCACGTCTGGCAAGCAAGCATGAAGAATCAGGTCGCCTTCGCGTTCGTCCAGCCAGTATTCCATATCAGCAGGGAAGTGGCGCTGCTTCAGGAATTCGTCGGGCAGGACGAGGCAACCCTTGCTATCTGCTTTTACCTTGGGCATGTCACGTCCTTTGAGAAAGACCTTTGGGGTCTCTACAGACCCCAAAGGTCTGACCAGAGATTACATTTCGCCGAAGACAGAATCGAGAGCGCTGTCGGGCACATCAAAGACTTGGTTGTGCGGCGGCAGCGGTTCGTACTTCATGAACTCAGGCATGCGGTCTGCTTCTTTGCCGATGCCTGCCGCTTCGTTGAAGGCGCGCTCCTTCTTCAGGATCTCCGCGCCGAGTTTGGCCGCATCCTCCGACTTCCAGTTGGTGCCCAGCACGCCGTTGCACTCCTCCATCATGCCCTCGAAGCCGCTGGCGATGTCCAAGATGGCAAAGGCGATGAACAGGCAGTGCCCGGTGGAGTCAATGAAGGCGGTGGTGGCCTGGAAGGCGCGGCTCAGCGCTGCCTTGCCCTCTGGGCTGAGCGGGTCTGCCTTGCCGCCGACGCTCAGGATCTCGGGGGCGATGGTATAGCCGGAGGTATGGTCAGCGCCCATGGTGCTGGTGGCGTAGGTGATGCCAATGCCCTTGACGGCGCGCGGCTCGTAAGCGGGCATGTTCTGTCCCTTGACCGCGGGCACACGCGTTACACCGAACACCTTGCCCGTCGTTACGGCGCCGTTGCCCAGCACGCGTCCCAGAGGCGTGCCCTTGCCGATCTCATGCATCAGTTCAATAGCGCGTTTCCCATCGCCAAACTCTGCCAATCCTGCCTCCATGGCCACGGCAATGGTTCCGCCCATCTCGATGGTGTCCAAGCCATAGTCGTTGCAGAGGCGGATCAGTTCGCCGGTATCGTCCAGGCTGTCAATACCGCAGTTGGCACCAAAGGCCCAGATGGATTCATACTCCTGGCAGGAAACGTGCTCTGTGCCATCTGGCTTGTGCCAGGTGTTGGAGCACTGGATGATGCAGCCAGGGCTGCAGGCATGGTTGTAGAGTTCCTTGCCCAGGCGCTGCTTGTTCCCCTCGAAGAGCGCTTCGCCCGCGATCTTGGCAGCACCCTCAAAGCGCCCGCTGGAGAAGTTGCGCGTGGGCAAGCCGCCAGCTTCGTTCAGAATGTTGATCAGGATGGCAGTGCCATAGGTGTTCAGTCCACCCTTGGGCTTGGTGATGGCATGCTCGCGCAGCGCATCGGTCAGCTTGGCGCGACCCTGATCGAACAATGCCTTGTCCACAATATTCACGCCAGGAGCGCCTGTATCATCAGCGACGATGAACTTGAGCCCCTTGCTGCCCATCACCGCGCCCAGGCCACCGCGTCCCGCATAGCGGCTAGGACGCTTCGCCAGGTCATTGAAGACGACGCCAGCGCCAGCACAGCCATACTCGCCCGCCACGCCGCAGCCGGCAATGGACGCCTTCGGACCAAAGCGCTCGTACAACTGCGGGAAGACCTCGTAGAGCCCTTTGCCTGTGTACTCATCGGCGGGCAGGAACTCTACCTTGGGCTTGCCCGCGTCGGCATCCCAGGTCAGATGGGCCATCCAGTACTTGCCCTTCTCCTTAGGCTGTCCTTCCACCACCAGCGCTTTGATGCCCATGCGCGCCAAGGCTGGTGCCCATGAGGAGCCGGCATTGGTCTCCTTGATGCCGCCGGTGAGCGGCGATTTGCCACCGGCAGAGATGCGTGCCGAGGTTGGAGCGGCGGTACCGGTTACAATACCAGGAGCAAAAACGAGTTTGTTGTTGGGGCCTAGAGGGTGACACAATGGAGGGACTTCGTCGTGTACGATGGTAGAAGTCATGCCGCGGCCACCAAGGTGTTGGTAAGCCTGCGGGACTTCGTCCAGACGATAGGTGCGGTCATTCATGTTCAACCTTAGAATCCACATGCTCTTTCCTCCTCTTTGAGATTTTTGAGGCAGAAACATCTGCCTATTTTAAGACAAAAGGCAACAGTCGCCGCAAGTGGCTACTGTTGCCTCCTTTGCAAACACGGCAGGCGCCGGGATTGCTCCCCACACCCTATCGCCCATCCCTCCCAGGGGGAGAAAATGGGTCGGAGGACTTTGATACAATTATCATAGCCAATTCTATACAAAAGTCAAAACAGAGGGTGAGGGTGTTGAAAAAGTCCCCTTGGTCATGCTCAACGACGTGAAGGATCTTGGAAAACGCTGCATCGCCCCAAGAACATGCTGGATACGGTGTTGCCCCAGTTGCTGATCGGCTAGGTTCAGAATAGCGCAGACGGGAGCAATGTTTGTGCATATCGTAACCTATGATATACTTATCCATGCTGCACCTCTTCATTCTGCTTGGCGTATGGTATCTCCATTCAGAGCACCGAGGCGCTGCGCTTTCATCAATAATCTTGCTACGGGGATAGCAATTCAACATGAGCAAAAGGCACTGTGGCATGAAGAACAATTACAAGGGGACAAGCGTTTTGGAGTTGCCGCGGGGGCAATTGCAGTTGCCTGTCTTCCTGCCAGATGCCACGCATGGTGTAGTCCGTTCATTGGATGCTAACGACTTGCTGCAATGTGGGGTGCAAGCGCTCCAAATGAATGTCTTCCACCTGATGCAAAGGCCGGGCTCCTCCACGATCAAAGCACTGGGCGGATTGCACAACATGTTCGGCTGGCCAAAGCCCATCGTCACAGATTCGGGTGGTTTTCAGGTTTATTCGCTCATCCACCAAAACCCCAAGTATGGCAGCCTAACCGAACGCGGCATGCTCTTCCGTCCAGAGGGAGCCTCGCGCCGCTTTTACCTCACGCCCGAGAAGAGCATCCAACTACAGGTAGACTATGGTGCTGACCTCGTCATCTGCCTCGACGATTGCACGGATGTGAATCAGCCCTTGTCCATACAGCAAGCATCGGTGGAAAGAACAATCAAGTGGGCCAAACGGTGCAAAGCGGAGTTCGAGCGCCAGATGGAACTACGAGGCTTGGAGAAGGGAGCGCGTCCGCTCCTTTTTGCCGTCGTCCAAGGCGGTGGCTACCGCGATCTGCGCAAGCGCTGCGCCGAAGAGTTGCTCGCAATAGGATTCGACGGATTCGGGCTGGGTGGATGGCCACTGGACAGCGCAGGCAACTTGCTGGAAGAAATCATCGCATATACCCGCGAACTGATCCCAGCCAACTTCCCGATGCACGCCCTGGGCGTGGGCCAGCCAGCCAACATCGTAACCTGCGCCAGGATAGGCTATAACCTGTTTGACAGCACCATGCCCACTAAGGATGCGCGACATGGCCGGCTATATCTGTTCACCAGCGAGCCAAAATCCAGCACGCTAGCAGACGATTGGTACACGCATCTGTATATCCAGGACGCGAAGAACATGAAGGCTAACCAGCCCATTTCCCCCTACTGCGATTGCCTCTGCTGCTCCCACTACTCCCGTGCTTATTTGCACCATTTGTTCAAAGTGAATGACAGTTTGTTCCATAGATTGGCCACGATGCACAACCTGCGCTTTGTGATGCAGCTCATGGCACGCCTGAGAGAGATGAACATGGGATGAGACACGATGCGAATGCGCTGGACAGCGTTGTGCAGGCTGTCCTGCTCAGTCCCAAATACCGCAATGTGTGCCCAGACGTGATTCGCAACATCGCCTCACGAGAACTGGTGATGCGGCGAAACTGGAAGGAAGCATTGAAAGCCACCAAGAACAAGCTGCATCAGGTTGGTGGAGCGTACTTTGACGCCGGCACTCGCTATGTACGCTGGCTGGATGAACTGAAAGAGGCAGCGGAAAGGGCGGACGGCGCCGCTTTGCGCCGCGTATGCACGAACATCATGGGGCATCACTCCTCCACCAGAGAGCGCCTGAGCATCCTCGATGAGTTCTATGCGCGTACTCTCTCTGGCCTCCCTCCTATCCGTGTTGTGCTCGATATTGCCTGTGGGCTCAATCCACTGGCAATACCATGGATGGACTTTAGCGAGGACATCCAATACTATGCCTATGACATGTACACGGACCTCGCGGCTTTTCTGAACGAGTTCCTGGTGATTATAGGAGTGCGGGGTCAAGCATATGCCTGCGACATCGCCCATTCTCCCCCTGTGGAGCAAGCTGATCTCGCCCTCATCTTAAAAAGCCTGCCTTGTCTGGAACAACTGGACAAATCGGCCAGTGTGAGGCTTCTGGATGCAGTACAGTCCAATTACCTGCTGATCTCATTCCCAGTGCGCAGCCTTGGCGGAAGGGAAAAGGGAATGGTGCAGAATTATGAGGAAAGGTTCTGGGAATTAATAGCAGGCAGACCTTGGTCAGTGCAGAGATTTGCATTCGCCACGGAATTGGCCTTCTTGGTGCACAAGCGTTAAAAAGTTGTCTGGACAAAAACACCTGAGGCACTACGAAAAGGAGGGGACACATGCAAACAACTATATTGCCTGGCATGGAGGAGATGCTGAGGGGGTTTGTGCAGCCCTGGTATCAGGCTCTGGCTGATCCTGGCGCCGCGCAACAAGCGGTATTGCAGCGCCTGCTGCAAGGCTATGCACGCACGGGCTATGGCCAACAGCACCAGGCCAGCATGGTCACCACCCTTGAGGAATACCGCAAAGCCTTCCCCATTGTCACCTATGAGGATATCAAGCCTTTGATTGAGCGTACCATGGCCGGCGAAACTGACCTATTGCTCTACGAGCCTCCAGTCGGCTGGGCCATCACGCGCGGGACAACAAAGGGCGAATCCAAGTTCATCCCCATGACTCGCACTGATTTGAAGATGCGCGTTAGTGCTGGCCGCGCTCTCATCAACTATGTGTTGCTCACGAAGCAACTGGACATCTTTCGAGGTGTAAACCTCAACCTCAATTTTCCCTCCGTGGTCGGAAAGGTGCGCATGGGGGATCGCGAAGTCGAATATGGTTATAGTTCAGGAATTTATGTCAAGCATGTTTCCCAGAGCACGCCGCTGCGCTCCCTCCCCACTCAGGACGAGATTGATGCACTGGGAGGTGGGAAAACCATTCGCGATTGGGAGCGGCGCTTCGAGTTGGCTTATGAGCGTTGTAAGGATGAAAACGTAACCGTCGTGGGTGGTGTAGCACCGACGGCGATCACCTTTGGACGCTATCTACGCAAAGCGCACAAGGTCTATCCGAAGGATTTGTGGCGCGTACAAGTCATGACTCTAGGCAGCGTGCCAGGCATCAACACCCGCTACGCGCCTGCACTGCGGGCAATGTATGGCCCAGCAGCCATTCTGGAGATCTATGGAGCGACAGAGGGCATGTTTGGGCAACAACGCGACGAACGCCGCGCATGGGTCCCCAATTACGATCTGTTCCTCTTTGAGGTCGAGACCAAGCGCGGGCTGATCATGCTCCACGAGATGCATCCCGGCGAAACGGGCAGCCTCGTAGTCTCCACGCCCATCCTGCCGCGCTATAGGATTGGCGATCTCATTCTCGCTTTCGATGCACCGTACTTCCGCTGCATTGGCCGCGACGAGCCACTCACCCGGTTGCGCTACTTCTGGAATCAGATCATGAGCCTGGACCTGGGTCCACCATGAGCAAGGGCTTTTCGCCAGGTGCAGACGACCGCCAATCCACACCTGCACTGTGCGGCGTTTCGTCTCTACGAACTGAACAAGCCCCTGGATTACCAGCGACCTCTCAACAAACCACCAAGGAGGATAGCCAGTCCGATTCCAATCAGGATAATCGGCAAAGTCAGGTTAAAACCGGTTATGCCCCCTAACCCAATTGCGGTCAAGACAATACCGCCTATCAGCGTGCCCAAGACCGGACGGCGATAAGCAGGAATCAATAGCCGAACGACCGCTTTTAGCAGGAGCATCAACCCCGCGACAAGGAAAACGAGATTCCACACCCCGCCAAACTGCTCCCAGGTGATGAATCCCTGCGATTCAGCCAGGAGGATCACTCCAACAACGATCAAGAACAAAGCCCAGAGAACGCCACTAATTGGGTCTCGCCCCCATCCCTGTCCCTTCTCTTCCTTTTCTTCGCGCTTCTCTTCCTCTTTTTCTTCCTTCTCATCGTACCTGCGTTCACGGCGGCCCTCCCACTGCGGTCCGCCTTCCATTTCCTCGTAGGACATGGCTCACCTCCTCTGGGATTGTGTCTATGGACAGATTCTTGACTGCTATTATACAGTACACGAGTGAACGATGCAAATGGTGGATACGCACTCCCATGCAGTATAATATCGCTCAAGGAAACAGGAGGTTAGAGAATATGCGCCTGTCACAATTATTTGGGCGAACGCTGCGCGAGGTTCCTGCCGAGGCGGAATGCATCAGCCACCAACTCTCGTTGCGAGCAGGGCTGATCCGCCCCTTGGCAGCCGGCATCTACAGTTACCTGCCACTTGGCTGGCGTGTGCTGCGCAAGATCGAACGCATCATGCGCGAAGAGATGGATGCCATTGGCGGGCAAGAAGTGCACATGCCCGTGGTCAACCCGGCCGAAATCTGGCGCGCCACAGGGCGCTATGATGCGCCAGCACCAGGGCCCGCTCTGGTACGCTTCCGCGACCGCGCCAACCACGATCTGGTGCTGGCCATGACTCACGAGGAAGTTGTGGCAGACTTGCTGCGGCGGGAAATCGTTTCCTACCGCCAGCTTCCCTTCATAATTTACCACATTCAGACCAAATTCCGCGACGAGCCGCGGGCACGTGGAGGTCTGATCCGCGCTCGAGAGTTCACCATGAAGGACGCATACAGTTGCCATCCGGACCGGAACAGCCTGGATGAGTTCTACCCACGGATGTATCAGGCTTATGTCAACATATTCCGCCGCTGCGGAGTGCGAGCCATCCCTATTGTTGCAGATACGGGAGTGATGGGCGGCCCCGAATCCCATGAATTCATGGTGCCCTGTGCCTCAGGCGAAGATACCCTGATCCGTTGTGCCCATTGTGGGTATGCCGCCAACGTAGAGAAAGCAACTTTTGCCAAGCCCGTTGGTATCTCAGAAGTGGAACGCCCTATCGAGGAAATCGCCACACCGGGTTGCAAGACAATTGCCGATGTGGCAGCCTTTGTTGGTGTGCCCACTCAGCAGACGCTCAAGGCACTGTTCTACACTACAGAGCGCGGCGAAATCGTGCTTGCCCTTATCCGTGGCGACCTGCAAGTGAACGTAGTCAAGCTCGCCAATGCCTTAGCGGGCGCCGAGTTGCATCCTTCCACTGAAGCGGAATTGCAGGCCGCTGGACTTGTTCCAGGTTACGCCTCGCCTGTCGGACTGGCGGGGTTTCGCGTCATTGCTGATGATTCGATTACCCTAGGCAACAATTTTGTCGCCGGTGCGAATAAGGAAGGGTATCATCTGAAGAATGTGAACTACCCGCGCGACTTTGCTGTTAGCACCATCACGGACATCGCCATGGCCCAGGCAGGAGACCAATGCCCACAGTGCGGCAGCGCCTTGCAAGCGATGCAGGGAATCGAGTTAGGACACCTTTTCAAGCTGGGCACTCGCTACAGCGAAGCACTAGGTGCAACCTACCTGGCCAAAGATGGACAACAACGTCCTATCGTCATGGGCTCGTACGGGATTGGTACGGGGAGATTGATGGCTGCAATTATTGAGGAAAACCACGATGACCACGGCATCATTTGGCCCGCTTCCGTCGCCCCTTATCTGTTCCACTTGTTATCTCTAGGTGCGACCCAGCCAGAGGTCCATTCTGCTGCAGAACAACTGTACCGTCATCTGCTAGAAGCCGGCTACGAGGTGCTCTACGATGACCGAGACGAGAGCGCCGGGGTCAAGTTCAACGACGCTGACCTGATTGGCATCCCCTGGCGTATTACTGTGAGTCGTAAAACACTGGCTCAAGAGAGCGTAGAACTCAAGGCACGTAGCGAAAGCGCCTCCCGCCTAGTGCCCTTGGCTGAATTGGATGCCCTGCTGGCTAGCCTGACCTCAGGGATTGATGCGCTCCCTCTGCGTTAGTGGCAGGCTTTGATTGGTGGGTTGCGTCAATCAGGAAACGCTTACCATGATGCGCAGGAAAGATTCTTCGCGCAAAGACCTATTGCACTACCCTGTATTTGCACAAAATGAATATTATTGTTATAATGTAAGACTGTAAAAAGCACCGCTGAAAAGTGGGTTGTCCCCACTTTTCTTCTTACATGCTGTCTGTTAAGCGGACTAGTTCGAGTTTTCGGGCATTGCTCGCGGGAGGTTTTTGGTTTTGAAGAACGATTTTCTCATTGCAATAACTCAAGTATGTGCAGAGCGGCACCTGCCCAAAGAGGTGGTCCTAGAAGCCATTGAGCAGGCGCTTGTCCTTGCCTACAAACGCAACTTTGGGCCTGCACAAAACATTGATGTCAAGATCGATCCGAATACAGGGAAAGCACGCGTCTTCGCCGCGAAGGAAATCGTGGAAAAGGTGAAGGACCCACGCACTCAAATCACACTGCAGGAGGCACGGCAGATTGATGCTATGGCCAAACTGGGCAGTACCATACAGATTGAGATGACGCCCAAGAATTTTGGGCGCATCGCTGCCCAAACGGCCAAACAGGTTATTCTGCAGCGCATTCGCGAAGCGGAGCGGGAAACCTTGTACGCGGATTGGTCAGACCGTCTGGGCGAGGATGTGCTCGGCACAGTGCGCAATATTGATGCTGCTGGGAATGTCATCCTGTCTCTGGGCAGAACAGAAGCAATTCTGCCCAAAAGCGAGCAGATCCCAACCGAGCAATATACACCAAACCAGAGGCTACGCGCCTATGTCTATGAAGTAGAGAAGACAAACCGTGGGCCGCGCATCAAAGTTTCACGCACCCATCAGAAATTGCTGCGACGCTTGCTCGAGAACGAAGTTCCGGAGATCTATCAGGGCACTGTCGAGATCAAAGGCATCGCTCGAGAACCCGGTTCGCGCTCAAAAGTAGCGGTAGCGGCCACCCAGCCAGGCATTGACCCGGTTGGCTCCTGCGTTGGCATGCGGGGCGTACGCATTCAGAACATTGTGAACGAACTAAATGGAGAGAAAATCGACGTCGTGGCCTGGTCTCCAGAGGAGACGGAATTCATCGCCAATGCGCTCAGCCCAGCCAAGGTGGAGCATGTGTGGTTGGATCGCGAGACCAAGACCGCCACAGTGGTTGTACCCGATAGCCAGCTTTCGCTTGCCATCGGCAAAGAGGGGCAAAATGCCCGCCTGGCAGCCAAGTTGACCAACTGGCGCATTGACATCAAGAGTTCTTCGGAAGCAGCGGAGGAGATCGAACGACGCGCTAAGGAGGCAGCAGAGGCTGCGGCCAGAGAACGAGAATTGGCAGCAAAACGCGAGGCTGCCGCAGCGCTTCTGGCACAGGCAGAGTTAAGCCTGGCCCAAGAAGAACAAGGCATTGCCGAGGTGATTGGCGAGGCGGAAGGAGCCCTATTTGCTACAGAGCCAAGTGTAGATCAGGGGGCCTTGGCTACCGAACCAGCCCCCAGTGAAGAAATGGCCACGATTCCTGCTCAGGCGACTTTGGTACAGGAAGCAACCCCTCCAGCAGAGGCTACTGTCGAGGCAGAAGAAGCGGCCACTGGGCAGGAGGTTGAGTCTGAAGCCGAAGAATCACCTGCCATCAAATGGGAAGCCGAAAGCGAGTATGAAGAAGAGGAGTATGAGCCGAAAGAGGGAAAACGGCACAAGGGCAAAGCCAAGAAGAAGGGACGTCTACAACAACGCAGGGTCAGCCGCCGTGTTGACTGGCAAGATGAAATAGAGGAGTGGTAAGGCGAGTTTGCTCTTCACTGTCGCGAGCACTAGGAAAACGGCTTGGTAGAAACAGAAAAGCATGGCACCCAAACATATTCCTTTGCGAACCTGTGTGCAATGTCAACAGGTGCGCCCAAAACGAGAACTGATCCGTATTGTCCGTACCCCTCAGGGAACCATCGAGATAGATGAGAGGGGAAAAGCTGCTGGTCGCGGGGCATATCTGTGCCGCAACAAGGCTTGCTGGGAAGGTGCTATCTCGCGTCAGCGATTGGATTATGCACTGAAGACAACGCTGAGCCCTGCAGACAAAGAGCGGCTTCTGGCCTATAGCCAGAATTTGCCTAGTAGCGACACAGAATAGCGAGTTCTAGGAAGGGAGAACGGGACAGCCGGCACGGTTGATATGGTAGGAACGTACAGATGCATATGAAGACTGCATTTGGCAGGAAATCCATGCAGGGGCGAAACGGTACCCTGGGTGAGATAAAGGACGAGGGAGTACTCATGGCCGATTGATCTTTATGCGCCATTTCCTCTAGTCTTCCCTCGCTTATTCTCCCCACTTTCCCCCAGCAGGGATGGTACGTTTTCACCCTGCAGGTCATATTTTGCCTGATAAAAAGCAACCGAGGCTGAACTCCTTTCCCGCAGACTAGAAAGGCCTGCGCATTGCCATGCACGCCCGAACGACAATAGTACAAGAGGAAAGGGGGTAGGTTATGCCCAAACAGAAAACCACCCATACCAGTTCAATAGATGCAGAAACCAAAGAGCCTGCATCCGACGTTAATCCGCCAGCGGACAAGACCGCTCGGGAAAAGCCCGCCCAACTTCCCAAAGCCAAGGGCGCGGCGGAATCGGATGCCAGCAAAGCCAAAACGGCTGAAGCCGGACCTCGCCAGGCTCAAAAAGGAGCGAAGATTGCGAGAGATGGCCGCGTAAAGGTCGCTAAGGCTGGTAAGGTTAAACCTACCAGACATGCGAAAGCGCCTCCACGCGGTAGCGCAGAAGGCAAGGTGCCGGGTGCTGCCCAGCCTGCTGCGAAGCGAGTTCCTGCAAAAACGAAAAAGCCTGCTGTGCCGCAACCGTCTATGAAAGCAGCAGTTTCAGCAGAGGCTACAGAGACAGAGCCTCCCAAAATTCTCGAAGCTGTGGCTGTGGCCGAGCCCGAAGCACCGCCGACATCAAATGTGGTCACGCTCCCCTTATCTATCACCGTACGTGACCTGGCCGCGTTGTTGAAAGCTAGCCCTATCACGATCATCCGCGAGTTAATGAAGAGCGGCGTGATGGCCAATATCAATCAGGAAATTGATTTCGACACAGCCGCAATTGTGGCTTCAGACCTGGGCTTTGAGGTCAAGGAGGAGCGTCCGCCAGAGCCGGTCGAGGAATTGCCCCAAGAGCCCGTACGCAAACGTCGCGAGTATACTGCCGAAGAACTGGCCAAATTAGCACCACGGCCGCCCGTGGTGACGATCATGGGGCATGTCGATCACGGCAAGACCTCTCTATTGGACGTGATTCGCCAAACCAATGTTGTGGCCAGCGAAGTCGGTGGAATTACCCAGCACATTGGCGCTTATCAGGTGGAGGTGCAAGGGAAAAAGATCACGTTCCTAGACACCCCTGGCCACGAAGCCTTTACTGCTATGCGCGCCCGTGGGGCCATGGTGACGGACATTGCGGTGCTGGTCGTTGCTGCTGACGATGGCGTACAACCTCAGACGATCGAGGCCATTAACCACGCTCGTGCGGCCCAGGTACCCATCATCGTCGCGCTGAACAAGATAGATAAGCCCAATGCCAATCCTGAGGTAGTAAAGAGGCAGCTTTCAGAGATAGGACTCCTCGTGGAGGATTATGGCGGAGATGTTATTTGCGTGCCCGTCTCGGCCAAGCAGAAGATCGGACTGGAGACATTGCTCGAGATGATCCTCTTGGTCGCGGAAATGGCCGACTTGAAAGCGAACCCCGAAGCTCTTGCCTCTGGCACGGTCATCGAGGGGCGCTTGGACAAAACCAAAGGACCTTTAGCCACTTTGCTGGTGCAGGAAGGCACATTGCACCTTGGCGATTCCTTGGTCATTGGTGATCTCGCGGGCAAGGTCCGCGCCATGTTCGATGATAAAGGCCAACGCATCGAAAGCGCTCCGCCTGCTATGCCAGTAGTTGTCTTGGGACTGAGCGATGTGCCCGCTGCGGGAGAGCCCTTTAGAGTGGTCAAGGATGAACACGAAGCGCGAGCTCTTGCCGCTGCTGAAGCCTTGCGTCGCCAGCAAGCGGCTGAACAGCAGAAACGGCGCGGGATCAGCCTCGATGAATTCTTTGCCAAAGCACAGGCTGGACAAGCGAAAGAACTCAACTTGATTCTCAAGGCAGATGTACAAGGCTCCATCGAGCCTATTGTCAACTCTGTGGAGAAACTCGGCGATGAGAAACTCAGGGTCAAGTTATTGCACACTGGACTTGGCAACATCAACGAATCCGATATCATGCTCGCAGTTGCTTCGCAAGCCATTGTCATTGGCTTCAACGTGCAAGTGGATGCCGCTGCCAGCCGCATGGCTGAGTCTGAAGGGGTAGATATACGCCTCTACAATATCATTTACCACCTTGTGGACGATATCGATCGTGCTCTGAAGGGCTTGCTCGAGCCCAGTTATAAGGACGTGACCATCGGCCATGCCGAGGTACGGGCTGTCTTTCGTATCGGACACAAAAAGCAAGTAGCTGGGTGTCAGGTTATGGACGGCATAGCCGCACGCAATGCCCTGGTCCGCGTCCGCCGCGCCGATAAGGTCATCTTCGAGGGCCAAGTAGCCTCTCTGCGTCGCTTCAAGGAAGATGTGCGCGAAGTCAACACAGGCCTGGAATGCGGCGTAGGGGTAGAAGGCTTTGATGACTTTGCCGTAGGCGATATATTAGAATTCTATAGAAAGGAACAGGTAGGAGGCACAGTGGCATGAAAAGGCAATGCATGCGCTTGCCTAAGCAGGGACTGTGCCTCCCATTGTGAGATATGCCCACACGACGTCAAGAACGAGTCAGCAGTCGCATCCAAGAAGAAATCAGCGAACTGCTGCAACAAAGAGTGCGGGATCCACGTTTGACATACGTGACGGTCACAAAAGTTGAGATCACCGCCGATCTAAAACTGGCCACGATATTCGTCAGCGCGCTGGGCGATCAAAAGTCGCGCGACGATGCCCTGGCAGGGTTGCAGCACGCTTCGCGTTACATTCGCCGGGAATTAGCGCAACGTCTTCAAATGCGCTTTGCGCCGGAACTGCGTTTCATGTTGGATGATACCTGGGAACATGTTGCGCGCGTAGAGTCCCTCTTGGAGCAGTTGCAGAACACACCACCGAGCAATGAAGTAGACGCATCGGCCCAAGAGCGGGAGTGAACTTTGCAAGGAGCAGTAGCGGAGCATGAATAGCGCGAAGCGCTACCTTCAGGCAGCCCAATCGGTCTATATCGCTTGCCATATCATCCCAGATGGGGATGCCATCGGTTCCCTGCTGGGGCTTGGACTGGGATTGCGGCACCTGGGAAAATCGTGCATTATGGCTTGCGCCGATCCGGTGCCCGCCAAATTCGATTTTCTTCCTTCCTGGCGCGAAATTACTGCCCAGCCTCCCACAAACGAAGAAGTCATTGTCACGATAGATTCCAGTGACATCGAGCGCCTGGGCTCGCTGTACGATGAGCGCGTTTTCGGCAGCCGACCGGTGATCAACATTGATCACCACGTGACAAACACGCGTTTCGGCACAGTCAACCTGGTACAACTGCTGCCTTCTACTGCGGAGATCGTGTATGGGTTGCTCAAGCAACTGAAAGTGCCGCTGGACAAAGACATTTCTACGGCGCTTCTTGTCGGGCTGATTACGGACACGCAGTGCTTCCGTACGAGCAACGTCAGTGCCAAGCAATTGCGCACGGCTATTGCTTTGACCCAGGCAGGGGCATCGCTCAGCGAAATCACTGAGCTCGTCTTTAACCGAGAACCGATCTCGACTATTTGCCTGTGGGGCCAAGCACTGGCCCATGTACAGCGGCGTGGGCGCATCTTGTGGACAGAGATAGATCAGCACATGATGCGCAAGTGCGGTGCATCACCTAACGAGGGCAATGGCTTAGTCAGTTTCCTGGCTAGCACGATGGGAGTTGATGTAGCCATTGTCTTTCGCGAGAAGGATGATGGGCGCATCGAGGTGTCCATGCGTGCTGGGCCTGGCTGGGACATCTCCGACGTGGCGTTCCGACTGGGAGGTGGCGGGCATCCGCGCGCGGCGGGATGCACGATCGCGGGAAAGATGGTCAAAGTACGCGAACTTATCTTGAATGAGATCGAGACTGCCTTGCAGAAGCAGGCACAAGACAAAAGAGAGCAGTCAGCAGGAAACAGTTAGCAGCAAAATCCTGCATCCTGTACCATGAACAGCATGCCCAATCAAGAGTTATGCGGTATATTGAACATCAACAAGCCTAGTGGCATGACGTCCCACGACGTTGTCGCGCGTGTGCGCAAAATCACCGGGCAGAAGAAGGTGGGGCATGCAGGCACACTGGATCCATTAGCGACTGGCGTCCTACTGGTCTGCCTGGGCCAGGCAACTCGAGTAGCCGAGTATTTGGCAACCAGCGATAAGATTTATCGCGCCCGGGTGCGTCTGGGCATTAGCACGGATACCTATGATGCCGAGGGCCAGGTTACCGGTCAATCGGAGGTAGCAGTTACTCGCGAGCAGGTCGAACAAGGGCTGACTGCATTCGTAGGGTCGGTGGAACAGACGCCGCCCATGTACTCCGCTATTAAGCGTGACGGCATCCCACTATACCGGCTTGCCAGACGCGGGCAAGACATTGCCAGAGCCAAACGGAAGGTGCAGATATGGGACATCCAATTACTGGCGTGGGAGCCACCAGAGTTAGAGATTCGGGTGCACTCTAGCAAGGGCACTTATATACGCTCTCTGGTGCATGACTTGGGGCAGCGTCTTCATTGTGGCGCACACCTGGTGAGCCTAACTCGCATCGCCAGCGGCCAGTTTCGCATTGAGCAAGCGATCACGCTTGAGGAATTGGAGCAGGCTTGGGCCATGGGCACTGTGGACAATTTGCTTTACCCGCTCGATACGGCCTTGCAGGGCTTTCCAGCCACTGTGGTGGATCGGGCCACGGAGAACAAGATTATTTCAGGGCAGCGGGTGCAGTTATCCGAGGCACCACAGGGAGCGCTGTGCCGTGCTTATGCGGCCAATGGACGCCTGCTGGCTCTGCTCCGACTAGATGAGAAAGGACTGTGGCAACCACATAAGGTGTTTGTCCAACGGATAAGCGATGAGGATCATTCGTGACCTAAGGCAAACAAACATAGAAGGTGAAACTGCTCTCGCTATTGGAGCCTTTGATGGGCTGCATGTGGGACACCAGGAACTGCTCAGACAGCTCATACGCAGAGCTCAGCGCACGCAGCGGCTCAGTGGAGTGGTCACTTTCGACCCACTCCCTAAGGCAGTCCTGGCTCCTGCCAGCAATGCGATTTGTTTGACCACCATCGAGGACAAGATCGAGCTCCTGGAAGAGCAGGGGGTGGATTTGTTGGTTATCCTGCCCTTCACGCCGGAATTGGCCCGTACATCGGCCCGGGATTTTGTACAACGTCTATGCGACCATCTGCATATGAGGGAGTTGTGGGTTGGATGGAACTTTGCTTTGGGCTATGGACGTGAAGGCAATGTGCGTGTGCTAAAGAAACTAGGCAAAGAACTGGGTTTTCGCGTACATGTGATTGCACCTGTGATAAATGGCGATATTGCTATTAGCAGCACCCAGATTCGCAACCTATTGAGCGCAGGAGAGGTAACGGAAGCAGCCAAGATGCTTGGGCGTTACTATCAATTGAGAACCCATGTCGTTTCGGAAATAGAACAGGATGAGAAACTAGGACTGACCAGCACGCGCTTGCAGTTTGCGCCACATTGCGCACTGCCGGCCAGCGGCGTCTATGCGGCTTATGCGCTGATCCAGGGCAGACCTTATTCAGCCGTAGTAGACATCGGCTCAGAGCCAACTGCCGAAAGCCAAACGCCGGAGGTCAGAATGCACCTGTTGGGCTTTGACGGAGAACTGCAGGGAGAGGAAATACGCATCCAATTCGTGGAACGATTGTCTCAGTAGTGCTCTTCTTCAGATGCGCGTACAATGCGCATGCAAATGGAGAAGCATATCGCCAGAGCACGGGAGATCCTGTCATGATGTGCAAACAACCTCAGCCTTCTTCCAGACGGCGTTATGAACAATTGGATCACACGGCCGATTTGGCTCTACGCATTTACGGCCAGGACTTGCGCGACTTGTTTGCCAATGCTGCTTATGCTATGTTCAGCCAGTTGGCCGACATAGAGCATATCGGGGCTGCCACAAGCCGTCTGGTCGTAGCAGAGGGCGTTGATTACGAGTCCTTGCTGGTCAATTGGCTGAATGAATTGCTCTATCTACACGATACACAGCACGAAGTGTATGCTACTTTTGATATCCACGAACTCGGGCCCTACCACCTCGAAGCAACCGTACACGGTGACCAGAATCAAGACATCCACACCATCATCAAGGGAGCTACCTATCACGATTTGGCTATCATCCAGACAGCGGAAGGATACGAAGCCACCATCGTTTTTGATGTATAATACGCTTGGCAATTGAGTATAGGAATCCTTGTGGCCGGGGTGGCACAGCATACCACCTCAACTGTTAGCCAACAAAGGAGGTATGACATGGTAAGCAAGAAAGATCTAAAACGTATCGAAGAATACTTGTGGGAGATCCCAGCGGATTTCCGCAGCGATATGCGTGTGCCTGCGCGCATCTATGCGGACAACGACTTACTGGAGGCAGCGCTGCAGGACCGCTCGGTCGAACAGCTCATTAACACGGCTTGCCTGCCCGGCGTAGTGAAATACACCCTAGCCATGCCGGACATTCACCAAGGTTATGGCCCACCCATTGGCGGTGTGGCAGCGATGAACGTGAAGGATGGCGTCGTCTCGCCGGGGGCAGTAGGTTATGACATCAACTGTGGCGTGCGCTTGCTGCGCACCAATTTGGAGGCTGCGCGGGTCAAGCCATTGATGGCCGAGATCATGGATGCCCTGTATCACGGAGTGCCTAGCGGCGTAGGGCGTGGCGGGGATATCCGCCTATCTGGCAAGGATATGGATGATGTGCTGGAGAAGGGCGCTGGCTGGGCCGTGCAAAAGGGCTACGGCACCAAAGAGGATCTAGAGCACACGGAGGAGCGCGGTGCATTGGCCGGAGCCCGGGCGAGTGCGGTCAGCCGCAAAGCGAAAGACCGAGGCGGCGATCAACTCGGGACGTTGGGTTCGGGCAATCACTTTGTCGAGGTTGGTGAGGTCGTAGAGGTATACGATGAATCAGTGGCCGAAAAGTTCGGAGTGTTCCCTGGCCAACTCGTCGTGTGGATCCATTCTGGGTCGCGTGGGTTGGGGCATCAGGTCTGCGATGACTACATCAATAAACTGCAGAGCGCACTGAACAAATATGGCATCCGTCTGCCCGATAGAGAATTGGTCTGTGCTCCGATCGACTCACCAGAGGGGCAAGAGTACATGGCAGCAATGGCCTGCGCCGCGAATTACGCCTGGGCCAACCGCCAACTGCTCATGCACCGCGTGTGCACGATCCTGGATCGGGTGCTGGCTCCCCATTTCAAGGGACGCAGTTTCGAACTGATCTATGACATAGCGCACAACATTGCGAAAATCGAAGAGTTCACCATCAACGGACGTACCGTCAAAGTGGTCGTGCACCGCAAAGGGGCGACCCGTTCCTTCGGCCCTGGGAATCCCGCCCTGCCAGCAGATTACCGCGACGTAGGTCAGCCGGTCCTGGTACCGGGCGATATGGGGACTGCTTCGTATCTCTTAGTAGGTACCGCTGAGGCTGCAGACAAATCGTTCTCCTCGACCTGCCACGGAGCGGGGCGAGTGCTCAGCCGCCATGCCTCGACGAGACAAGTGCGTGGTGAAGAGGTACAGCAGCGTCTGGCACAGCAGGGCATCACCGTTCGCGGACCATGGAAAGGACTGGCAGAGGAAGCGCCTGAAGCCTATAAGGACATTGACCGCGTAGTCCACGTCGTGCACGAGGCAGGACTAGCACGCAAAGTAGCCAAGATGGTGCCACTGGGCGTGATGAAGGGCTAGACGCTGATCGTTACCCAGTTTGCTGGAGACAACCCGAACGCCAGGCAATAGCAGTTTAGCGGGTGGGAATCGCAGATTGACTTGGCGCCCGCTTTGTGCTATACTGCAACAAGAAGGCATCAAGGCAGGCAATATGGATGACGGTGCAGTATTAGTACTCAACCAGGATTATGAGCCCCTGAACGTCTGCAATCTGCGACGGGCGATGCTGATGATCCTGGGCGGAAAAGCGGAGATTTTGGAAAATGGGCGCGGATTCATCCATTCGGTAAACGGCGCCTGGCCAGTACCATCGGTGATCCGCTTGGAGTACCAGGTGCGGCGTCCCTTGCCACGCGTGCGTCTATGTCGCAAAGAGGTCTTTCGCCGCGACAATTACACTTGCCAGTACTGTGGGCGGCAAACGCACAATCTGACCATGGATCATGTCGTGCCACGCCACCGCGGTGGCCAGCACGTTTGGGAGAACCTGGTTAGTGCGTGCCCAACCTGCAACCGCCGCAAGGGCGGCAAAACGTTGGAGCAAGCGCGTATGCGCTTGCTACGCCAGCCTTTCGAACCACGCCCTACCGGTAGGTACCTCTTCCAGGTTTATCTGGAGCAAAACCACGAATGGGAAAAGTTTTTGCAGGGATGGTGGGAGTAGGAATCGTCCTCCGAGGATAAATCAAAGGGGATTGCCACTGCGGGCAATCCCCTTTTTGTTGCTCGATTCCCAGCGCATGTGAGACGGATAAGGGGAAATCGTTACTGTGCACTGGACTGGCAGCGCAGCCATTCCATGATCTTGCCATAGCCTAGCTCAATCAAATCCGCTAACTCTGCTGCTGTGCGACGGTATTCGAGCAGCGAGCCGCCATAGGGATCCTGTATGTCGTAAGGTTCGCCAGCCATCTCGCTGAGCAGGCGGACCTTGCCAACACTGTTTGCAAAGTCGCGGTTGATAATCTCTGCGTGGCGTTTGGTCATTACCAGGATTATATCTGCCTCATCCACATCTGCTTGTGTCAGGTTGCGCCCCCGATGGGCACTGATGTCCAACCCATGCTCGCCCATCACTTGCAAGGCATAGGCGCTGGCCGGTTGCCCCTCAAGAGCCCAGATACCTGCCGAGCGCACACGTACACATCCGTCCATTCGTTCCTGGACCAGTTTATCGTAGAAAAATCCAGCCGCCATGGGCGAACGGCACACATTGCCAGTACAGACAAAAAGGACTGTTTTCTTTGCAGACATGGCAAGCATATTCCTCCACGATGTCTGGGGCGAAGATAGGGGTCGGCTGCTCCGACCCCTATCCCTGTGCTAGGCAAGTTCCGGTTGCAGCAGTCCATAGTTGCCGTCCTTACGACGGTAGAGGACATTCATCGAGCCGGTGTTGGGGTTATAGAAGACGAAAAAGTCGTGCCCCAGCAACTCCATCTGTTCGATTGCTTCTTCTTCATCCATAGGTGTCACGATGAAGCGCTTGGTACGTACAATACGGGCGGGAAGTTCTTCAGCTCCCTCTGTGGATTGCGCAGCAGCGGCGCGGGCGCGCTCGCGCATGCGCATGGGACGTTCTTTGTAGCGTTTAATCTGACGCTGCAACTTGTCGCGGACTGCGTCAATAGCGGCAAGCATGTCGGCGCTTCTTTCCTCGGCACGGAGGATGGTGCTGTTGCTGCGGAGAGTAACCTGAACAACCTGGCGATCCTGGCTGCTCTTGGCCTTTTCTACGGAGAGTTCGACGCGAGCTTCATCAATCGTGGGGAGATAGCGGTCTAGTTTGCCAATCTTTTTCTGCACGTACTTTTTGAGGGCTTCGCTGACCTCCATGTTCTTACCCTTGATAATCAGCTGCATCATACTTGGCTCCTTTCTTGGTTTGGTGTGTACAAACAAATGGACAGGAAAAGTGCTGGGTCATGGAGCGCTAGCGGTAACGTGCACAAAGAAAGCACTCGGTCAATCATTCTATCTCTATTTTACTCGCTTTTTGCAGAATTGTCAATACAGCCCTGGAAGCAATCTCGTGAATGATGAGTGATAAGGTGATGAGTGTAGCCGGGGGATGAATTCCCCGGCTGAACGTGAGAAGCCCCCTGACAGGAGCTTGTTATCCGACATGCTTGGCGTGGACAACAGCCCACGCCAGGAGACGGCGGACTGTTGTCCGCCTAGAGCGTGGCTGGGAGAGCAGCAGGTTTGTAGTGCGCACTTCAGTGCGCATGAGCGCTAAAGTGCTCCACTTGCATCACCTGGTAACGATCTATTGGCACAAGCACACTTTGCGTATTTGCTCTCTATAATTATTCTATGTTACAATTGATGAGAAATTCTGAAATCCCTGAGAATTCGAAAGTCTGTTGGAGGCATGTGTCCCATCTTACTATTACTGTCGTTGTGCCCACTCATTATGGGAGCGATGACTTACGGCGCTGTCTGACCAACGTGATGCAGGCCAGCCCACCGCCGGATGAATTGATCGTTGTGCTCGATGGCAGCAACGAAGCAGCCAGAGAGATCGCACTGTCTTTCGGCGCCCGTATAGCCGAAACCCTCAAACAAGGCGGACCGGCGGGAGCACGCAATTTTGGTGCGCGTCTGGCGCAGAGCGACCTTCTCTTCTTTGTGGATGCTGACGTCATGATCCCTTCAGATGCCATTGCCCAGGTGAGGGATGCCTTTCAGCATGAGCCTGAACTGGCCGCCGTTTTCGGCTCCTACGATGACGCTCCAGCGCAGCCCAACTTTCTTTCCCAGTACAAAAATCTACTTCATCATTATGTGCATCAGACGGCACAGGAAGAAGCCTCCACCTTCTGGGCGGGCTGCGGGGCGATCCGTCGTGATGTCTTCCTGGCGATGGGTGGCTTCGATGAGCGTTACTCTCCAGTACCGTGGTCGAGGCAGCTCAGGGGCTCCACTACCGGGATTTTATCCTGGTTGGACTGATTTTGAACTGCCCCAATCCATTCCCTGATAACTGGATCTATGTCCACAGCCCAGAAGTTCAGGTGGGGCGCATCCAGAATTTCCGCAATTGGAGCCCAGCGATGGTGCCCGATGCTGGGAAGACAAGCCTAGGGCTGGAATATTTCTGCAACGAGGGAGACGCCCTCTGGCGCACGCCCGACCGCGAACTCGTTGCCCTGGCTACCCGTGAACTGAACAGCATCGGATTGGCAGAGGCAGCGGATGTTGAGGATGGAGTTGTGTTCCGTCAGACCAAAGCCTACCCTGTATATGACCAGGATTATCGCACTAACTTGGGAATCATCCGCGGCTTTTTGTCCACGTTGGACAATCTGCAGACGATCGGACGCAATGGCTTGCATCGGTACAATAATATGGATCACTCCATGCTCACAGGCATGCTGGCTGCGAGGAATCTGCTGGGAGAGCACCACGACTTGTGGAGGGTGAACATCGAGCAGTCCTATTACGAGCAGTGGTAAATAGCAAAAGGGAATTAGTGGAGTATAGGTCGTGACAGAGTACGAGATCTGCCCTTACGAGCCCGAGTTCGCGGAGCAGGTTGCCCAATTGCCAGCGATATCTCTTAGGCTCTGACATCAAGATCAATCTCGCTTATATCCGATGAAAGTACCATGACAACCCTTATACAGAAGTCCCTTTGGGCACGGTCGCACTGTACCAAGGGGAAGTGGTCGGTTTCAGAGGGGTGTATGTTAGCAAGTTCGCGATCCCTGGATACAATGACAATAAGGAGTGTTAAACGGAGCGGATGCCTGCGTCCATCTTGTACATCGGCAAAAGGGTTTGTACACCGCCATGAACGCGCGGCGATGAAAATGTACGCTCAGCGATATCCTCTACACCTTTCTACTACTGTCAATAAGAATTCCCTGCCAGTCGCGTTGAAAACAGGCTATGCCCCTCTAGCAACCAGGATCTATGCCACGAGATGTACTCTTGCTGGTCTCATTCGATACATAGTGGCAGGACGGAGGAGACTCCCTTTGGAAGCGAGTCGCATTCGCACCGGCAGGTGGGGCGATATCCTGATTTCGCATGAGCCTTGGTCCGAGGAGATGTCGCGCCTGGTTGCGGTGCAAAGATATGAGTGTCCTAAGATGCAACCGGTACAGGATGAGTCCTTCTTCCGCTGGCGTTTCAACAACCCGCGCGGCAAATACGTGTTCCATTACCTGCTGCAAGGCGAACGGAATCCTACTGAGGAAGGAAAAACTTGAACAAATACGGAAATCGGGCAAGTGACAAAGCCACGAGCATATCAGGGCTCGAGAGCGACTATGCGCGTACCACTGCCTTAGGAACCTTTCAGCTCAGCGCAGCCGAGGTTCTGGGGCTGGTACTAGGTTTTGGTATTTCCGTCATCCTCACCCGCCGGCTCGGGCCCGCGTTGTATGGGCTGTACAGCGTAGCCGTGACAGTGGTCTTGTGGATCGAGCTTGGCATCCACTACATGTTTCACCAAGCCACGATCAAATTCCTGGCCGAGGCCTCGGATTGGCAGAAAACCGCCTCGGCTTTGGTTCAGGCCGGGCTACTCGTTGGACTTGCGGCTGCTGCGCTTTTGGCTATGAGCGCACCTATTTTAGCAGCGTGGCTCAAGGCTCAGGAACTGGTCCTTTACCTGCGCCTCCTGGCGCTGGATATCCCGTTGTATGCCCTGGCCAGTGGGCACAAATCAACGCTCATAGGACGCAGTGCCTTTGCGAAGGGAGCATTGCCGGGGATCTGGTATTGGTCGGCGCGGTTGCTGCTGGTCATCATGTTCACTGGACTTGGGCTATCTGCGCCAGGAGCGCTCTTGGCCATTGTGGGTAGTTCAGCGGTACAATTTATTGTGACACGCTTTTTCATCCGTCCGGCACTGCTGAAGCGTGCATCTTTCCCCCTACGCCCCATTTTGGGCTATGCCTTGCCCTTGTTCCTGCATGGCACTAGCCTGCGTGTGCTCACTCGCCTGGACCTGCTGCTCGTGCAGGGTCTGGGTGGAACAGCAGCGGTAGCGGGCTATTATGGAGCGGCGCAGAACTTGGCTATCGTCACCTTGGGTACCCTTGCCTCCTCCCTGTCCTCACCGCTGCTGTCAACCGTCACCAAACTGAGACAGGCGGGGCAAGAGGATGCTGCGCGGGAGATGACCGCGCAGGCGTTGCGTCTTTTGCTCTGTCTGCTGCCCTTCGCCGCCTTGGTGGCTGGGGCTTCCACTGAGATCGTGCAGTTGGCATACGGGGATTTTTTCTCCCCTGCTGCTCCGCTGCTATCGTGGCTCATCTTTGGCGGAGTGGCGCTGCTCATCCTTTCAGTATGCAGTGCCTTGCTTGTCGCAGCAGGCAAGCCAGGGGTTACCCTGATACTGACCAGCCCGCTTCTGCCACTGGCAGTGGCTGGGCACTGCCTGCTAATTCCACGCTATGGAAGCATTGGCGCGGCAGCGGTAACCACCGTAGTCCTCGGATTGGCTGCACTGGGGGGCGTGCTCGGCGCATGCCGTTTTTGGGAGGTTCATCCCCCATTGGGCAGTGCGGTGCGCAGCAGCGCTATCTCCGTGTTAGCCTACATCGTGGCTGCCTTTTGGTCCACACCCGGCTTCCTACTGGTGGGGAAGTTGCTAGTGATTGGCGCGGCCATCTTGCTGGCCTTTCTGCTCCTGGGAGGGTTTAGCGCAAGAGAATTCGCCCTGCTGCGCTCCCTGTTTACTTCCCCTCGGCAATGAGGCGGTTTTCAGCATAGAGCACACGGAAAGCACCAGGATCTGCCTTTGTCAATACAAGGAAATCACGATGAACAACGCTATACATGCCATGTACGATGACCTCAGCACTGATTACGACCGCTTCGTGAACTGGACGGTGCGGCTGGCAATGGAGATGCCCTTCATCGAGCAGGAACTGCGCCGGGTGGAGGCACACCGCGTACTGGATGTCGCGTGCGGCACCGGGATGCACGGCATTGCGCTGTCCCAGCGAGGCTATGACGTGGTGGGGGCTGACGTTAGCCCCAGGATGATCGCGCAAGCCCAGGCGAACGCTGCCGCTGCAGACGTGGCAGCGCGCTTTGTCGTTGCCGGTTTTGGTGAGTTACGCACGAAGGTTGGCAGCGGGTTCGATGCCCTCCTCTGCCTGGGCAACTCCCTTCCGCACCTTTTGACTGCTGGTGCACTGGAGACGACGCTTGTTGACTTTGCCTCCTGTCTGCGTTTCGGAGGATTGCTCCTCATCCAGAATCGCAATTTCGACCGCGTGCTGGCACGACGCGAACGGTGGCAGGAGCCGCAAGCGCATCGCGAAGGAGAGCAGGAGTGGCTCTTCCTGCGCTTTTACGATTTCGAGCCCGATGGCACGCTCACGTTCAACCTGGTGACGCTACGCCGAAAAGGGGCGGGGAAATGGGAACAGCGGCTCGCTGCCACGCGGCTCTGGCCGCAGCGGCGGGACGAACTGGTCGCTGCCCTGCAGAGCACTGGCTTTTCTAAGATCACTTGCTGGGGAGACATGCAAGGTCACCCCTTTGACCCAGAAAGCAGCAGCAATCTGGTCATTGAAGGGCGACGGGAATAGCGCTGGGAGAACTGCTGGGAATTTAGGGTACTGTGGAGCTTGGCTTGCCCAAGTCACGAGATAAAAGCAAAGGTCAGAACGAGACAACTTGACCTCGCATCTTCCTGGCTTTATAATTGAACCGGCTTACATGTTACCTTGCTGCGTTGTAATTCCCTGGGGAGAAATAAGCGATGAGAAGAGACGAGATCTTGCGTATCTTGGCGAGGTTTCAGGATTTAAGGCGGGATGAATTCGGCATTGTGCGCATCGGTGTGTTTGGCTCTGTGTCCGGGGATGAGATGTTGGATACCAGCGATGTGGATGTTGTGGTGGAAATTGCTCGGCCAGATTTGCTGACCCTGGTTGCCATTAAGCAGGAACTAGAGGAACTACTGCACCTACCAGTGGATGTGGTGCGGTACCGGGAGCAAATGAATCCTCTCCTCAAGAGACGAATCAAACAGGGAGCAATCTATGTATGATGTCGAGGATGCGAGATGTGTTGACCCATCACTATTTTGATCTCGATGCAGAAGTTGTGTATTCGGTTTGCACACATCACATTGGAGTACTGGAGCAGACCATTGAGGTTATGCTCGCAGATTTGGTAAAGGGCTGACCTTGCTAATGAGCGGCTGGAGCCGATACGCTTGGCTCCGCGTGCGGCTGAAGCATTGCCGCTATGCCGCTCAGCCACGATGAATATCGAAGGCAACCCATGAATCCGTTGCCGCGGTTGATCTACCACATGAACAGGCTCCTCTGGCGCATTACAAAGCCCCCCACCGTGGGAGTAAGGCTGATTTTGGTGCAAGATAAGGCTGTGTTGCTGGTGAAGCACACGTATCAGCGCCAATGGTATTTGCCCGGTGGTGGGGTCAAGAAAGGCGAAACGGTAGAAGAGGCGACAAGACGCGAAGCCGCGGAAGAACTCGGCGCTGAACTGGGCATTTTACGCTTGGTTGGCGTGTACACGAACTTTTACGAGCACAAGAATGACCACATCGTCGTGCTTTCTTGCGCTGATTTTGTCCTCAAAGGCAAGACAAACCGCGAGATAGCGTGCTTCGCCTTCTTCCCACTGGATGACTTGCCGAACGATGTATCCCCTGGTACTCTGCGTAGAATACAAGAGTACGTGGGTGGCACCGACACACCAGCCCTTGGATTATGGTAACGTTCTGCCTGGTGCTTATCCTGTGTGAACAGCTCGACCCCACGCAGCCGACAGGCGCTTCTCGCGCGCGGCGGTTGACAAGCGGGGACGCTTATTGTAAAATTGACTGCGAGAGTTTCCGCTGTGGCAGAAAGCATGGAAAAGAAATAGCCGCCCAACAACGGCTTTCACCGAACTGGCTCTGCCTCACCGGCCGGTGAAAGCCAATCGCAATTGGTACACTGTACTCCGCAATCGTTACAAAGAGAGTGAGGTAGCGAAATGACCAATACCAAGGGAGTCGAAAATGAGGTGATGCGAACCGGGCTCTACTGGCCGGGCAAGCGCACGGAGGTGGAGCGCATTGCCCTGCCGTTCCAGGTGGTAGAGACGGTCAATGTCTCCCGCGCCACGCGGGAAGAGGCGCCGCTTTTCGCGGCTATCCAGGGCGACGAAGCCGAGGGCTGGCGCAACAAACTCATCTGGGGCGACAACAAGTACATCATGGCCTCGCTGCTTGACCAGGGCTTTACCGGCAAGATCAACCTCATCTACATTGACCCGCCCTTTGCCACCGGCGCGGATTTCAGCGTCAATATCAGGGTAGGGGATGAAGAGTGGACCAAAGAGGCGTCCGTGATAGAGGAGAAAGCCTACCGAGACACCTGGGGCAAGGGGCTGGATTCGTACCTGCAAATGATGTATGACCGGCTGGTGCTGATGCGGGAGTTGTTGGCAGAGGATGGGAGTATTTGGGTGCATCTTGGATGGCATGTTGGGCATTACGTGAAAGCTATTTTAGATGAGATATTCGGATATCATAATTTTCGTAACGAGATTGTTGTCAAGCGTATTAGGAAAAACGTTCGAGAACGAGAGCGAGTCAAGAGCCTGAATTACGGCCATGATGTCTTATATTTCTACTCGAAAACCGAGGCACATTCCCTTCTTCCTCCCATGGTCGGGGCTAAGCGACCTGAGCGGTGGCATTCATTTGAGGCTGCTGGCGTTAGGACTGGAATGGATTATGAGCTATTTGGGTTTAAACCGAATCCAGGCAACCACTGGCGTTGGACCAAAGAACGCGCAGAACAAGCCATCCGTGAAGGATGCCTTCGGCCGAACCCCCGCACAGGAAAACCGGAATACCTAGTTGAAGCCAGTGAAGAGGAACTGGTTGATACACTTTGGATTGATCTACCTGCCTACTCCTTTTCTCAAGGATTTGAAACGGAAAAGAGCGAAGCCCTTTTGGAGCGCATCATCAAAGCCTCCTCCAATGAAGGCGACCTTGTAGCCGACTTCTTCTGCGTGCGGAAGGAGACGCGGGTGTTGACCCCCCAAAATCCCCCCGTTGACGGGGGGATGGCTGCACCCTCCACGATGTCGGAGATGCCTACTCCCTCCCCAGTTTCGGAGGTTTCTACATCCTCCCCGATGTCGTCGGCTTTAACCCCCTCCCCGATGTCGGGGAGGGGTGGGGTGGGGAAGGGGCTCTCCTCCATTCCCATCGAAGACCTCAAACCAGGTGACTGGGTCATCGCCCATGACGGCCAGCCTCACCGTGTGCTGCGCACCATCCGCAAATGGCACAAGGGCATAATGGTCGGCATCAAGCACAACCTGAGCCCCCAAATCCTATGGGTGACCGCTGACCATCGGGTGCTGTGCCAAAAACGCACTCTATCCTATGGCGCCCAACGTACTTGGAAACACATCCCAGATGGACATTTTTCTCGCGCACGTGCCTTGCGCAAGGATATGACCGCCGCGGAACGCATGCTGTGGCTGGCTCTGCGAGGCGAGCAACTCGGTGTCAAGTTTCGCCGTCAGCATCCCATTGGCCCCTACGTGACGGACTTTTATTCCTGGGAAGCCGGCCTTGTCGTGGAGGTGGATGGCGATTCCCACTTCACCCCGGAAGGCCAGGAAGCTGACGCCACGCGCACGGCATACCTCGAAGCCCTTGGCTTAAACGTTGTGCGCGTGACCAACGACGATGTCTTCCACCGCCGCGAGTCTGTTTTAGAGCACATCTTTGAAGCCACCCAGGAAGCGATGCCATCGGAGGATCATTACAGTCAATGGCGTCGTGCAGCTACGCTGAAGGTAGGGGATACTGTCTTCTTTGGCCCCCATTTACAGCCTGTGGAAATTACGGCCATTGAGCATGCAGAAACAGAGGAAGAAGTCTTCGATCTGGAAGTCGAAGGAGCCCATTCTTTCCTGACCGAAGTCTGTGCCATCCACAACTGCGGCTCCGGCACTACTCTCGCCGTTGCTGAAAAACTGGGCCGCCGCTGGATCGGGGCGGACCTTTCGAGATTCGCCATTCAGGTCACACGCAAGCGCCTTTTGGACATCCCCGACTGCAAGCCATTTGAAATCCTGAACCTGGGCAAGTATGAGCGCCAATACTGGCAGGCGCACGTCAACGGCCAAGGCGTCAAACAAGACGAGGTCTTGACCCGCTACCTGGACTTCATCGTGCAGTTGTACCGCGGCGAGCGCGTTACAGGTTTTGCACACCTTCACGGACGCAAGGCAGGGCGGATGGTGCACGTGGGGGCGGTGGACGCGCCTGTCACGCTTTCAGAGATCAATGACGCCCTGGACGAGTGCGCAGCCAACAGGTTCCGGGGTCTGGACGTGTTGGGGTGGGAATGGGAGATGGGGTTGCATGACCTGGTAACAGTAGAAGCGCGAAAGCGGGGTGTGGACCTGCGCCTCCTCACCATACCCAGGGAGGTCATGGATCCGAGAGCGGTGCAGGCGGGAGACATCCAGTTCTACGAGTTGGCCTATCTCGATGTCGCCCTGGAGCGCAGGGGCTCCGAGGTTCAAGTGGTGCTCAAGAATTTCATCATCCCCAACGAGGATCTGGTGCCCGCTGAGGTGCGGGAGAAGATCAAGCGCTGGTCAGACTATGTGGATTTCTGGGCGGTGGATTGGGACTACCAAGGCGACACCTTCCATAACCAATGGCAATCTTATCGGACGCGCCAACACCCCGCCCTGCGCCTGGAGAGCGACTGGCATACCTACGACAGGCCAGGCAAATACCAGGTGATGGTGAAGGTCATTGACATCTTTGGCAACGACACCACGAAATTGTTGCAGGTGGATGTGAGATGAAATTGCTACCAGCATACTCCATACCCAGACAGCGGCGGCCAAGCCTGGCTGAGTTCGTGCCCAGGATTAGGGAGGCGGTGGATGGCTGGCGGGAGCAAGGCTACCCAGGGGTTACAGATACCACGCGCAGATTGCTCACCTTCTGGTTCTTCGAGGACCATCAGGTGAACAAGAGATGGTTTGGCTACTACTTCTGCCAACGTGAGGCCATCGAGACCCTGATTTACCTCTACGAGGTGGCCAAAGCTCATAGATTCATTGACCTCATGCAGCAATTTGGGCGGCGGCCTCTGGTCTATGACCCCTCTACCGATCGCTACCCTCGTTACGTTTTCAAGATGGCTACCGGTTCAGGAAAGACCAGGGTCATGAGCCTGGCAGTGGTGTGGTCCTACTTCAACGCCCTATTCGAACCCCATTTGCGACTGCCCAAGACCTTCTTGATCATCGCTCCCAACGTCATCGTCTTTGAGCGGTTGAAGGGAGATTTTGAAGATGGCAAGATATTCCGCCAGGGCCCGCTGATACCGCCAGAGTGGATGAGCGATTGGCAAATGACGGTTATCCTGCGCGATGATCCCACGCCCTCCACCACGCGAGGCACACTGTACCTGACTAATGTCCAGCGGCTCTACGAGCGAGGCGAGGAGCCACCTGATACGCCGGTCGAGGCACTCCTGGGGCCAAAGCCCAAAAAGGAAACCCTGACCAGCGAGGAATTCCTAGACCGCATAGTGAGCCACGGCGAACTGATGATCATGAACGATGAAGGCCACCACCTGCACGTGGACGATATGGTGTGGAATCAACGCATCATCGCCATGCATGAGAGGTTACAAGCGGTTGGCAGCGCATTGACTGCCCAGTTGGATTTCACCGCCACGCCACGAACGCAGAAGGGAAGACTCTTCCCCGAGATCGTTGTTGACTACCCAGTCATGCAGGCGATTGAGGATGGGATTGTAAAGCGTCCCATACTTGGGGAAATAGGTGGCGATGTAGAGATACCCAGTGCCAAGGCATCAGTGCGGTGGCGTCAGCGAATTGACGCGGGGGTGGCAAAGTGGAAAGAATTTTGGGATGAACTTGACAAAAGCGGCCACAAGCCGGTGCTGTTCATCATGACCGAGGATACCAAGTCCGCTGATGATATAGCGGCAGACCTGGAGTCCCGATACCCACACTTGTTCGGCGGCAAAGTATTGAACATCCACACCAACAGAACAGGTGAGATACTGGAGACCAAGGCCAATCTGAAATTGATCGAACGACTGCGCAAGGCGGCGCGAGAGGTGGACAGCAAGGACAATCCCTACCGAGCCATCGTCTCCGTGCTCATGCTGCGGGAGGGCTGGGACGTGAGGAATGTGGTCGTCATCGTTCCCCTGCGACCCTACACGGCCAAGGCCAATATCCTACCAGAACAGACGCTGGGACGGGGCTTGCGGCTAATGGGAGGCGCGGGATCAGGCTGGGATGAGAAGGTAATCGTCATCGAGCATGAGGCATTTCGCGACTTCTGGGACAAGGAGTTGGCTGAGGAAGGTCTGGAGATCGAGAGGCGGCGGCTTGAGGATGTAACCAAGGACGTAGTTACCATCCTGGTAGATAAATCGAAACTGCAGTTCGACCTGGAGATACCGCAGCTTTCGCCTGCACTCACGCGCTCTGCCACGCGGCTTTCGGACCTGACGATAGAAATGCTTCCAGCCAGGGTGCTTCCCAAACCTGTGAAAGGCAGGATGCCAGAAGAGGTAGTACATTATGTCGGACGCGATATGTTGACTAAGATAGTGCTGGAGGAGCAGGATCTCAAGATACCTTTCCCCGACCGTCCGGACAGCGTCATCGCCTACTTCACAGACCGCGTCTTGCACTACGCCCATCTGCGACAGGCAGGGCGTTTCGCTGAGGTAGCTCCTCTAGTAGAACGATACCTGACCGAGCGCTTTTTCAGTGAGCCTGTTGACCTCTCTGATCCTGCGGTCATCAAGCGGCTCAGTGAGCCTGACGCGCGAACGTACGTCATCCAGGCTTTTGTTGATGCCATCAATCGCCTCACGATAGAGCCCGTCACCGTGCGCATCGCTCAACCGGCACGGAAAGTGTCCTCAACGCCGGCCTTCCCTTGGAGTCGCAAGACCTACCCTGGTTTCAAAACGGTCTTTAACCTGGTGGCTTGTGACGTGGACTATGAAGCTGAGTTTGCCGCTTTTCTGGATCGAGCCGAAGATGTGGCCGCATACGCCAAGAACGTGGAAGCCATGCATTTTTTCATTGAGTACATTTCGTCGCAAGGTGGCATGAGATACTACTATCCAGACTTTATTGTCCGGACCACCGACGGTGACATGTTTCTAGTGGAAACGAAGGGCATAGAGGACATCGAGGTGCCCATCAAGGATGATCGCGCCCGCAAGTGGTGCCACGACGTAGCAGATCTCACGGGACAACCCTGGTACTATGTGAAGATACCCTGGAGAATCTTTCAGGAAACCACAGCCACCACATTCGATGGACTGTACCGGCACGCGCTCGCATCTTGTGTCTGAGTGCGATAACGAAGCTATTGTCTACCGCACACTAGGTTGTGTGCGGGGGAAGGAGGTAACCACTTTCTCTATCGCGATGGCAGCTAGAAACTGCATCACATCGCGGATGAGCAGTCTGCTGCATTAGAAAGGTTCAGCTCAATGCAGAGACGTATTTCTATCGCTATATTCGTGATGGGGTTTAGCGGATTGGTTGCCGAGGTGCTCCTTTTGAGGGAGCTCCTGATCGTTTTCTCGGGCAACGAACTGGGCATCGGCATTATCCTCGGCAACTGGCTTGTTCTCGAGGCTTTTGGATGCATCTTTCCCGGCAGGATGGTCGAGAAATGCAAAAACAGGCTCGAGATATTTGCCGTGATTAGCATCCTCTTTTCCTTCTCTTTGCTCATAGCCGTCTTCCTGACACGCATCCTAAGAAATATGCTTGGCATTTCCGTTGGCGAGAGCGTCGGATTGTTGCCACTCTTCTATTCCTCGTTTCTCATCCTTTTGCCGGTGAGCATGCTTCACGGCGCATTGTTTACCTTCAGTTGCCGGATCTATTCCATCTTCTCAGGGCAGGATGCACCCTCTGCCGGCAGGGTTTATGTCTACGAGACCGTGGGCACCATCGTCGGCGGGTTCGCATGCACCTATCTCCTCGTCCCGCATTTTCACGCTTTTCAGGCCGCCATTGGGCTCGCCATGCTGAACTTGGTCGTATGCCTTGCTTTGCTTGCTCCCTACTGGAAAACCGGACTGCTCCCAAAAACGATGCTGGTCACCTTGAGCATGCTTGTCATCTTGTCCGGATATGCGTTGTTCACCAGCCACGCGGACAAACTTCATCAGCGTTCCATTCAAGCGCAATGGAAGAACCTCCGTGTCGTGCATTACCAGAACTCCCAATACGGCAATATCTGTGTGGTCGAAAACCAGGGGCAGTATATTTACTTCTCGGATGGGCTGCCCACTCTCCTAACGCCTATTCCAGATATGCCATCCGTTGAAGAATTTGTCCACCTGCCGCTCCTCGCCCATCCCGCACCGGCCAAAGTGCTGATCGTGAGCGGTGGGGCGGGCGGAGTAATCAACGAGGCGTTGAAACACCCCTCAATCGAAGCGATCGAATACGCGGAACTTGACCCGCTGCTTCTCTCCCTACTAAGAAAATTCCCCACACCGCTGACGGAATCCGAACTGAACGATGAAAGGGTGAAGATACACTACGTGGACGGGCGTCTGTTGCTTAGGACAATGCCGCATACATACGATCTAATCTTCATAGGGATTACGGAGCCTTCGAGTTTACAGGTAAACCGGCTCTTTACCAAAGAGTTCTTTTCCCTTGTGCAAAAGCGGCTGAATAAAGGGGGCATCCTCGTCCTCGGGGCACCCGGTTCTTTGACTTTCTTGAACGAGGAACTGAAAAACCTGAATAGCTGCATTTTCCATACGCTGAGCAGCGTCTTTGTTCACGTACGGGTGATTCCGGGCGATGGCAGGAACGTCTTCCTGGCATCTGATTCCCCGCAGATTTTCGCTATGGACAAGACGCTCATGGTCAGAAGGTTGACCGAGCGGGGCATCTCTGCACATGTGATGGTGCCCTGGTATATCGAGAACAAATTGCATCCCGGTTGGCAAGACTGGTTCATGCAATTTCTCGAAGGGAGCAGTCGGAAGATCAATTACGATTTCCAGCCTCTGGGGCTATTCTACAGCATCTCCTATTGGAACGCCCTATTTGCGCCTGCATTTGGTTGGCTTTTCAAACAATTCGATCGGATCAACTTGGAGATGATTTTCCTTCTGTTTGTTCTTTTTCTGCTCACCCACCGCTTTCTGCGCACGAGGAACACCAGATTCCTGCCGACAGGCATCCCTTTCGCCATTGTCACAACCGGTTTTGCCGGAATGGTATTTGACCTTATCGTGATATTCACGTTTCAATCCATCTATGGATATGTGTTTTCATGGATCGGGCTTCTTACGGCATCCTTCATGGCAGGGGCGGCTTGCGGAGCCTCGCTCCTAACAGCGGGGCTGGCACGAGTACAGAATGATCTCAAACTCTTCTTGGGAATTGAACTGGCCATCATCGGTTTTTCACTGGGATTACCCCTTGCTTTTTCTGCTGCCAATGCACTCACGGGAAATCAGTTCGCATTGACTTTTCTCTGTATAATAATGTATTTGATCCTCTCATTCATCTCTGGATTCCTTATTGGTTCCCAGTTTCCTCTGGCGAACAAGCTGTACCTGAGGAACAACGCAGATTTGAGCAGGACCGCCGGGTTGCTCTATGCTTCTGACCTGCTGGGCGGATGGTTGGGAGGAATGGCGGGGGCTGTTGTGCTTCTGCCTGTTCTTGGTGTTACGGGGACCTGTATCACGGTGGGGTTGCTCAAACTGGCAAGTTACATTGTCATCAGCGCACGACCCCCCATCAATGTCTGAAGGGAGGTAAACGAGATGGACGGTTTACTTCTCAAAAGATATACGCGGAGAGAATTCCTAGTCAACGCTGCCAAATTCTGTGTCCAGGTTGGGCTGTCTTCGCTCCTCCTGGGCTGCGCGAAGACGGAACCCCCGAGCAACGAGACACAGATCCCAGTGCAAGAACCTAGTAAAACTCCTGCTGGTTTCGAACCGGCGTATCTGAAACTGCACCGAACTGGTGAACTGAAAAAGCGGGCGGAAAAGCTCTGGGCGATAATGGAACAGTGCCAACTCTGTCCGAGAAGATGCGGGATAAATCGTCTCAAGGGAGCGATCGGATTCTGTCATGCTCCTGGCACTGCGCTGATTATTTCGGGGTATCATGCGCACTATGGTGAAGAAAGGCCACTGGTTGGCAGAGGCGGTTCGGGGACGATCTTCCTGTCTCACTGCAATTTGCGATGTGTCTTTTGCCAAAACTGGCCGATCAGTCACATGGGCAGAGGCTCTGAAACAAGCATTGATGAATTTGCCGAGATGATGCTGCAGTTGCAGGCAAATGGTTGTCACAATATCAACCTGGTTACCCCAACGCATTATTCTCCCCACATCCTCAAAGCGCTGGATGTGGCTGCAGGCAGAGGGCTGCGGCTCCCCATTGTTCACAACACCAGCGGCTGGGAACTCCTTGAAACGCTCAAGTTTTTCGATGGCGTCGTGGATATTTACCTGCCCGATTTCAAATACTGGGATAGTGAGATGTCGGCAAAGTATTCTGCTGGGGCAGCGAGTTATCCTGAGATTACCAAGAAGGCAATCCTCGAGATGAACCGCCAGGTTGGCGTGGCCAAACCCACGGAGGAGGGCATCATGCAAAGGGGGCTGATGATCCGGCACTTGGTTATGCCCAATGACATCGGCGGTTCGGAAAAAATCATGGAGTGGATCGCAGAGAATCTGCCCAAAGACACCTATGTTAACATCATGGCGCAATACAATCCATCTTATAAAGCGTTCGATTATCCGGAGTTATCCAGGCGCATAACCATCGAAGAATATCGTAAAGTTGTCCAAAGGGCACTAGATTTGGGGCTGACCAATCTCGATATCCAAGGCTATTGGTGGCTGTAAGATAAAGGCTTTTGAGCCTGATCACGGCGTGCAGCCGACAGGCGCTTCTCGCGCGGCAGTTGACAAGCGGGGACGCTTATTGTAAAATGGATTGCGAGAGTTTCCGCAAGAGGCCGAGCGTGAGCGTGTTGGGCAGCCAGCCTTGTAGGGCGTAGAGGAGATTTATCCGAGCCAGTGTTTGTGCTTACTATAAAACAGGGTACAATCGCCTAAAGAATGGTGCAAATGAAATCAATCACCGAGTGACCGATCACGCACGGGGTGAGATGGCTCGTCGTCAAATCAAGGAAGAAGATGTAGCCCGAGTTCTGGCTGCTCCTGAGCAAACGGAGACTATCCGCGAGGGTCGAGAGGTGTTTCAATCCCGGCTTCAATTGGGCGAACCGCCTAGACTCTATTTGCTCCGTGTTTTTGTGGATATTGATCGCACCCCTCCTGAAGTTGTCACCGTGTATCGCACCAGCAAGATTGCAAAGTATTGGAGGACGAAATGAAGGTGATTTATGACCGTGAGACGGATACACTTACGATTATCCTTGCTGAGACCCCTGTGGCAGAAAGCGATGAAGATAAGCCTGGTGTTATTCTAGACTATGACGCTTCTGGCAACCTGGTATCGTTAGAGATACTCGATGCGTCTCGTCGTGTCACTTTACCGAGCCGGATTGAGTATCAAGTTGCTCCAACATCAACATAATGTACCGGCTAGGGTGTGCATCATCGTAAGTAAATTACTATGAAAACAACATGGTTGCCTAAGCAGTGCCTGCAACTGGCACTCCCTCTATCGCGCTACGCTGAGGCTGAAATGAGGACCTTGAGACGAAGTGAAAGGTTGATTCACTATGCCGGTGGTTATGAGTTTCAGAAATTTCCCTTGTAGTTAGCTCTCATTCCTCATGCTCGTCTTGTAAAACTCGCGTATAAAGCACACTGCTTACACGAAAGCCGGCTACGTCGCGTAGTGCATCTAAATGAGGCTTTACCTCTCTTATGAAGCCCTTATGTTTGGCTTCGATCAGCACACCAATCAATCCCATGCAGCGTAATCCGAGGTGATGTGCAACTTCTCGACCGAGATGCTCGTCCATCAATAACAACTCGGATCCTATCTCCAATGCCAGAGCAATAGCCTCGGCTTCTCCCGAGCCCAATTCCTGCTGCAGAGCCTGAACAAGTTGTCTGTTAACGGCGGCTCGCGTTTTAATCCACGCAGCAGCTTTGACCTCGTTTGCCCCGGGCTGCTCAGCTCCTGCAACAACAATTTCATGCCAGACTGCTTCTGGTATAACGAGCTCATCGTATAGATTACGGATCAGGTCCAATTGGCCAATCCGCGCCAGGTTAATCAATGGGGAGGCATTGCTGACGACGGTCACAGCCGACCAAGCTCCTTCAATACCGCCAAATCCGCTTCATAGTCTTCGAGATGATAGTGAACTGAGATTTCCCTGCTCCCAAGCAACTGTTGGAACGCCCAAGTGGTCATTTCGGCCATTTCACAGGCCTTGCCGAAGGACAACTTGCCCTGTTGAAATAGATGCACGGCTAGTTCTCGCTTCAACTCCTGCGGCGTCATGCGGGTGGCATGGATCACTTCACGTGGTATCTCAATAGACACCGTGGAAGGCATTGTTCAACCTCCTTTTTCATGCACATCTCATGTCCATTATAGTATAGCGCGTCTATTCTGTCCAATTCCATTCGTTTATTCGTTCCGCATCCGTTGCCCTCGCCTCTGCTATATGCGCAGTTCCACTACATCCTTATCGTGCAGCACATAGTCGCGCTGCACCATCTGTCCGGGGAACTCGGCGCTGCCCCATACCCGAGCTGTGCTCAGTTTCTCGACAAAGTCCTTGTGCACCTTCCCGGCGAGGTCTTGCACCGTGCTCCCCTTCTTCAGAATAAAGGGAGCGCTGAAATCGGGGTCCTTGCCGGGCGGCTTGGCATAAACGCGAACAATGCCCAACTGTTCGAAGACAGCCTTTTTCAGACGCTCCAGGTTGCGTCCAGTTACCGCAGAAACGGGTAGGCTGGGCCATTCCTCGTCTAGAAGCTGGCAGAACACGTCGTAAAGTTCGTCGGATTGCTCGTCATCTGCCTTGTTGGCCAGCACCAGGAGCGGTTTGAAAGTCAGCCGTTCATCCTCGCTGTGCTGATCCCTCCAATGGTGCGGCGCAATGCGATTCTCGCGCAGGATGGCAATCGCTTCCTCAAGCTGACCCATAGGATCAGTCTGCACATCCACCACCAGTAGGATGAGGTCCGACCTACGGATGAGGTCGATTAACTCTGGCTCGACATAGTCCCTATCCAGTGGCGGCGTATCCACCAATTGGATTTGGATGTCTTCCACCGGCATCATGCCGGGCGTGGGTTCCCAGGTAGTGTAGGGGTAGTCCGCAACCTCCGGGGAAGCGTTGGTCAGCGCAGCGACCAGGGCTGATTTGCCCACGTTGGCCGGCCCCACCACCACGACCTGCCCTGCTCCCTCCCTCTCGATGCGGAAGACAGACTCGCGTCGGCTGACGCCCTTTTTGGAGCGGGCTTCAGCGCGCAGTTGGGAAAGGCGCCGACGCAGGTCAGCACGCAGGTGATCCGTGCCCTTGTGCTTGGGGACGGTGCTGATGAGTTCTTCGAGCAGGGCCACCTTCTCCGCAGGCGACTTGGCGGCGCGGAAGCGTTTTTCGACTTCAAAATACTCAGGCGGAAGGTTTGTCGGCATGGCCACTCAATCGCTGACACTTTCATCTCCAGCACTGCGCTCTACAGCAACACACAGCGCTACCAGAGTGTTGTCCTGATTATAGTGTAATGCTAACTCTCATCCGGGTCAAACAGCAGGAAAGGCGGCTAGAAAAGCCGCCCTTCTCACTCATCACTCACGAGATTCTTCGGGCGCAAGGCGCCTTCGCAATGACATGCGCGTTGCTGGGCGTGGGAGCCCAGCCTGCTATACCTTTTGCTCTGCGGTAAGAAGAATTATCAGGTGATGGGCTCGACCGGCTGCCTCAGCACTGTGCGCAACTTCTCTGGAGCCGCTCTCCGGGGATCACCCAGGTAAATCTCGTGGTGCTTGCCGCGATAGCGGTAGCCATGCTCCTGGGCAAAAGCCTTCATCTTTTCGATGGTCGCCGGCTCTGTGGAATAAGGCCCCACGTGCATGGTCTGGATGCACAACCCCTCGTGGAAGCGCTCCAAACGGAGTTGGCTCAGCGCAGGACTATCCCGCTTCTTCTTGAGTTGCCGCAGCGCTTCCTGGAACATCTCTGCTGTGATGTGCTCGGGCTGCATGATCATCAGCGTCCATTGCCAGTTTTCCGGCTTATTGATGTCAAATTCACCCGAGGCAGTCCACCACAGCCCTTCCAGCGCCATCACTCCATAGTCAATGGGGTCGTCCTTGCGCTGTTTAGACATGAACTTGAGCGTGAAGGATATGCCGTACAAAGCGCCGATGGCTTCCTGAAATTCCTGCGACATCTGCGGCGTCTCGCCGGGCTGCATCTTGCCGTCTATCATGGCGAACAGAAACGCCGGCACATCCACGACTTCCACCGTCTTCGCCGAGGACGCGTAGAGACGCTGCCACTGTTTTCTCAGGTCAATTTTCCGCATGATTAGCCTTTCTTTCTGTATTTACAACCTACTGTCTTACGGTATACGCCGGCCCTTCGAAGAAGGGGCAGGCACAGTGAAAGCCCAGCCGTTCATAAAGCCCAATGGCTATCACATTGTCCTGGTTGACATTGAGGACAATGTCGGTTATGCCCTGCTGCAACAACTCGGCTACGACGGTGCTGGTGAGCATGGTGCCGAAACCACGCTTACGATAGTCCGGGTGGGTAAAGACGTTGCCCACTGCCGCCACGTGGTAGGTGGGGCTGACCAGATGCGTTCCCGCGGCGGCAACCAGACGCCCCTCCGCAAAGATGCCATAGAAGACGCCTTGTTCCAGTTGCATAGGAGTGAAGGCATCGCCTCCACCATAAGCGTACAATGCAACGAGTTCATCCAAATTGTGCAGTCCAAGCCGCACACAGTCACCCTTCACGGGTTGGAAGCGCGTGGGCTGTAATATCATGCGCCACATGGGAATACGCTCCTCCCAAGCGTAAAAGCAATCTAACACGGCCAGATGCTCTGCACGGCAAGTGAGGTAAGCTCTCTGAGGATACAGCAACCCCTGGAAAATGGCTTGCAAGCCATTGGAATCGCCCATCAGCACGAAAGCCGGCAATGTCAGCCCGCGAAAATATAGTGCCAGGGACTGCAACCTCCCGTCCTTCTGCGCTCCGACCCATGTACATTGCTCGAAAAACCCTGGCTCCAGGTCACCGATGGCATACGCCGCGTAGAGGCGATCCGTCTCCAGATAGGCGAGGAGCTCGGATTTGTCAGTGAGTTCTCTAGTTGTCCACATCAGCCATCGAGCAAATCACTTATCAAACCTCTACGCCCAGGAAAGCACGGATCACAAAGCCAATGAGAAAACTCAAGAGGGTCACGGCCAGGCTCAGCGCGGTCATCTCCAAGAAGCGCCTGCGGAATGGGACATCCTTGGCCACGGAGATGTAGTAGTTGAAAAACGCGATGATCGCCACGGCCGTCAGCAACGCGCAAGCCAGACAGAGATAGGGATTCTGGAGGATCAGGTACGGCAAAATCAGGATCAGGACAGTTGCGATGTAAGCAGTGCCAGTGTAGAAAGAAGCTCTAAGAGGGTTTTTCTCGCCCTCCTCCGATTTAGTGGAAAGGTATTCCGACGCCGCCATGGACATGGCAGCAGCAATACCCGTAACCGAGCCAGTCAGTGCCACCAGTTTCGTGTCCCTCAGCGCCAGGGTCAAGCCAGCCAGGGCGCCGGTCAGTTCGACCAGCGCATCGTTCAGACCCAGGACAATGGAACCGACATAGCGCAGCCGCTCTTCATCCAGAAGTTGGATGAGCGCCTGCTCGTGTTCGTCTTCCTCGTGGGCGATATCTTCGGCTTCGGGAATGATGCCATAGAGGCGCTCGTAATTCGCCTGGGCGGATTCTTCGCCCTGCTCCATGAGCTTGATGCCAAAGGTGAGCCCAAAGATGCGGCTGATCCAATAGTACCACAAGATGTTTCGTCTGTTTGGCTTGACATCCTGTTGTGTGTAGGCACGCCATTGTTGATAGTGCCGCAACTCGTCGGCAGCAATCTTTTCCAGGATACGCCGGTTCTCGGGCGATGGTGCTTCCCGCGCTAAGCGCGCATAGATATGGTGCTCGGTGATCTCGGTACCTTGGTAGACGAGCAGCTCACGCCGAATGTCATCGCTGACTTGCATGGCTATCCTTCTGGGCAACCTTCATGATGCGCTAGCTCACAGCCACAGACCTCGGCGACCGCCTCGATCTCCACCCGCGCTCCCATAGGCAGTGCCGCCACCTGCACTGTAGTACGGGCGGGGGGATTGGTGGCGAAGAACTGCGCGTAGACTTCGTTCATCTGTGCGAACTCTTTCATGTCCGCCAAAAAGACCGTAGTCTTGACCACGTGGGCTAGGCAAGAGCCGCCAGCCTCTAGGACAGCCTGGACGTTCTGGAGTGCCTGGCGGGTTTGACTGGCGATGTCTGGGCCGGCGAACTCCTTTGTGCCAGGAACCAGCCCTACCTGTCCGGCGGTGAAAACCAGGTTTCCTACGCGTATTCCCTGCGAATAAGGTCCGATGGCAGCCGGCGCCTTGTCTGTGACGATAATTTCCTTGTCCATGTGGAGCCTCCTTGCAAAATATCATGTTCAACTGCTGGCTACATTATAAGCAATTTTGAGATGCAGACAAGAGGCAAAGTGCAGGCTCATTTGCATCTGTCATCGAGATGGGGTATACTATTGGTACCATGTACCTCAAACGCCTTGAACTACGCGGTTTCAAGACCTTTGCCTCTTATACTGACTTTGTCTTCGATACGGGCATTACTGCCATCGTTGGCCCAAACGGCAGCGGCAAATCCAACATTGCTGATGCCGTGCGCTGGGTGCTTGGTGAGCAAAGTTACACTGCTTTGCGTGGCAAACGCACCGAAGATATGATTTTTGCTGGCACCAGCCGTCGTCCCCAACTGGGCATGGCCGAAGCGATCATGACCTTCGACAACACGAGCCACTGGCTGCCTATTGATTTCAGCGAGGTGACCATTTGCCGCCGCGCTTACCGTTCTGGGGAAAACCAGTACTTGATCAACGGCAGCCGCGTGCGCCTGCGCGACGTGCTCGAATTGCTGGGCAAAGCCGGCCTTGGCCGCCAGGGCTTTGTGGTCATTGGCCAGGGACTGGTTGATGCTGCGCTCAGCTTGCGCCCAGAAGAACGGCGCATCCTTTTCGAAGAAGCAGCCGGCATTCACATTTACCAAGAGAAGCGCAACGATGCATTGAGCAAACTGGCTGAGACGCAACAGAACACCCTACGTCTCAACGACATCCTCAACGAAATCGCCCCGCGTATGCGCGAATTGGAACGCCAGGCAAAGCGTGCCGAGGAACGCGAACTGCTCAGCCGTGACCTGGAGAAACTGCTGCGCATTTGGTATGGGTACCAATGGCAGCGCTTGCGGGCCAGGCTGACCGAAGCGGAGGCAGCCGTGCAACGTCGCCTGGAAGACCTGAATATGGGACGTGCTCGCTTGCACGAACTGGAAGCGCTCATCGCCAGCAGCCAAGCGCATCAAAGCGAGCTACGCCGACAGCTTAGCATTTGGCACAAAGCCAGTGCCGAACTGCATAGCCAAGCCGAGGCAACTGGGCGGGAATTGGCTGTGAGCCGTGAGCGGATGAATCTCCTGCAAAGGCGTCAGAACGAATTGCAGGCGGAGCTAACGCAATGGCAGGCGCGACGAGTGGCGCTACAGGAGAACATTGCCATCGTGCAGGCGGAATGGCAACGGCTGCAAGAAGCATTGCCTAAGCAAGCAGCGCAGTTGCAGGAAATGCGGACACAATGGCAACAGGCCGAACGCGCGCGGGTAGAACTGGAGCAGGATGTAGAATCCGTGCGCGATAAGGTGTATCGTCTGGCTACAGCCCTGGCTGATGCCCGCAATCGCTGGCGCGGGTTGCAGGAAAACCACGCACGCATGTGCGTTGCACGGGAGAAGCAACAGCGCGAATTAGTCGCGCTAGAAGAGCAATTGGCGGCCTTGCAAGGGGAAGCAGAGCAGATACAGCGTCAGGAAGAGGATATCCTCCAATTGCTGGAAGCGGCTACATCGCGACGGAGCCAAGTGCAGGAGCGATTGGCGAACGTGGAAACAGAACTCCAGCAACGCCGTGAGGCGCTGGCCGAAGCCACCAGGCAACGTCAGCGTGTGGAAGACCGCTACGAGATGCTACAGGGGCTGCGGCAGAGCATGGCTGGCTTCGCTCCAGGCGTTAGGGCTTTGCTAGGAGCCAAGTCTAGGTTATCTGGCATCATTGGCCCGGTTGCTGAGCTGGTGCGTGTTCCCGAAAACCTGGAACGTGCCATCGAGGCTGCGCTTGGTTCGTATGCTCAGGCGCTGGTGGTCGAAAGCTGGGAAGTTGCCGGCAGTGCCATTGCTGAGCTACGCCGGCAATCAGCCGGATGGGCCACGTTCCTGCCATTGGATTCGTTGAGCGCACCGCAAACGAAGAAAGCGCCAGAGGGCGAAGGTGTGCTGGGATTGGCCAAAAACCTAGTCGAATACGACCCACGCTACGAAACCGTGTTCCAGTTGCTGCTGGGTCAGGTCATCGTGGTGCAAGATCTGCACACGGCGCGGCGCATTCGTCCCCACCTGCAGCCCGGACAGCGCCTGGTCACCCTTTCCGGAGAGATCGTGCAATCCAGCGGGGTGATCAGCGGGGGCTCTCCAAACAAACGGGGCAGTTTGCTCGCCCAAGAACGGGAATGGCGTGAACTGCCTGCGCAACTCGCTACCTTGCAGGCAGAGGAACAAAGCATCCAAGCAAGGCTGCAGGAAAGCGAACAACAATACGAACTGACCAAGCAAGAGCTTGCGGCAATTGGGGGAGAATGCACGCGCTTATCGCAGAGGCGAGAGGAAATGGAGCATGCCCTGCTTGCCGTGCGGCAGAAACAAGAACGCCTCCAAGGTGAAAGCGAGTGGCGGCATGCGCTGGATGAACAGCAACAGCAGGAACTAGCAGGGCTGGATGAGAGAGTAGCAGCATTGCAGCGCGAAACCGAAGAACGCGCCCAAGAGCATGACCAGGGCAAAGCAGAACTGGACAACTTGCTGTCCAAGCTGGACGAAGCACGAAGGGAAGAAGAAGCCAAACGACAGGCAATGGCTGAAGGTGAAACGGCGCTGGCGGTGGCTCAACGCCAGATGAAAGGGCAGGAAGAACTGCTGGCCACGCAAAAAGCGAACCTGGAACGCTTGGAGGCGGAAATCTCAGCCAAGTCCGAGCAATTCACGCAACTCGAACAAGAATCCGGCATGCTCTATGCCAAAGTACAGGTACTGCAACATGAAGCGGACCAACTGTCGGAGAAAATCACGGAACTGGCAGGGCAGATAGATCCGGCTGAAGCAGAGGTATTGGCTCTTGAGAGCCAGATGCTGAGCTTGCAGAAAGAGTTAACCCACGCCAGGCAGCGCTTGCTCGAATTGGATGCGCTCTATAGCCAGCAGGTACTGGAGAAAGAGCGCCTGGCAGACGAGGTGGAAGCACTGGAGCGCCGCATTGAGGAAGACCTGGGTGACATCGAATACCCTAGCGAACGGGTGAAACAGTTGCGCTTGGAATTTCTAGAGCAGGACCGGCCAGCGCTTGTCCCACCAGAGACGTTGCCAGAGAACCTCGATATGGAGATCCGGGAAGTGAAAGCGCGGTTGCGCCGCATGGGCAGTGTGAACCCAAACGCTCCGCGGGAATACCAGGAAATCCGGCAACGCTACGAATTTCTCAACACGCAGATTGCTGACCTGCAGCAATCCGCTGCTTCCCTGCAACGAGTGATCAAAGAGCTGGACGAAGCAATGCAAAAGGAGTTTCTGTCCATTTTCTCAACAGTTTCCGAGGAATTTCCGCGCTATTTTGAACTCCTCTTCGGCGGGGGACAGGCCAAGTTAGTGCTGACCGATGCAGAAAACCTGGCGACGACTGGTGTAGAGATCTTTGCGCGGCCACCAGGTCGGCGTCAGCAGTCACTAGCTCTGCTCTCCGGCGGCGAACGAGCTTTGACCGCTACAGCGCTGCTCTTCGCCGTGTTAAAAGCCAGGCCGCTGCCCTTCTGCTTGCTGGACGAGGTGGATGCCATGCTTGACGAAGCCAATGTCGGGCGCTTTCGCTCGCTGCTCGAAGAGTTCTCCCAGCAGACGCAATTCATCGTTATCACGCACAACCGCCGCACCATCGAAGCAGCCAATACAATCTACGGCATCTCCATGAGTGAGGAAGGCGTGTCCAAGGTCATTTCCCTGCAGTTGGACAAGGTCAAGGGCTAGCAGCAGACGCATCATTCACCGTTTACCCTTGCTTCAAAGGAGTTGCTATGACGAACGTGCACCTCATTGCTACAGGCGGTACCATAGCCATGGCCCATGATGAAAAGGCTGGCGGCGCAGTGCTGTCTTTGAGCGGGGCTGATTTCCTCCGCCAACTCATTTGTCAAGCCGGGCCGGACTTGCCCCAAGTCACTGCCGAAGAGTATGGCCCTCTCCCCAGCAGCCACTTTACGGTCGAACACTTGTGGGGCTTGCGCGAACGAGTGGCGCAGGTCATCCAAGACCCCGCAGTGCATGGTGTGGTGCTGACACATGGCACGGACACCTTGGAGGAAACCGCTTATCTTTTGGATCTCACCATACCAGGAGACAAGCCTGTAGTGCTCACGGGAGCGATGCGCCTGGCTTCCGATCCTGGTTATGATGGGATCGCCAACCTCCTGGCTGCCGTACGGGTGGCAGCTAGCCCCGAGGCGCGAGGTCTGGGCACGCTGGTAGTGCTGAACGACGAGATCCACGCCGCCCGCGATGTGACCAAGACGCATTCTCAGAGCACCAATACCTTTCAATCCCCTCTCTGGGGGCCACTGGGCCGCGTGGAAGGGGAACGCATTGTCATCACGCGACGCATTGAGCGGCAAGTCGTCCCCTGCACGCGATTGGAGCCGCGCGTTTACCTGCTCAAGCTGGCGGTGGGCATGGATGCCGGGCTATTGCGGCAAGCTGTTGCCCTGGGTGCACGCGGAATAGTTATCGAATCCTTCGGTGGTGGCCGGGTGCCACCTTGGTGGTTGGATGCGATCCAAGAAGCCATTGCCAAAGGAGTAGCCGTGATGATCGTCACCCGCTGTACGTCTGGCCCCGTATATGACCACTACTCGTACACGGGCGCTTATCACGACCTGCAACGCACCGGTTGCCTCTTCGCCGATAACCTCAACGGTCCAAAGGCACGTCTATACCTCATGGCTACCCTGGGTGCATCGGAATAGGCCGGGTAAGAAAACCCAGCCTACCTCTTACTGGTGGGGCGGCTTTTCTAGCCGCCCCCTTCCGCTCGGCGTGGGCAACAGCCCACGCCAGAAGACGGCGGACTGTTGTCCGCCTGGAGCGAAAAGCATATACCCGTAGGGCGGCTTTTCTAGCTAATAGGTGGTTGAAAAAGAGCGAAGGGCACGCGCCCTTACTGCTCTCGGCGTGCCCTTCGCCCGATTCTCCTCGTCACCCCGGGATAGGGGGGCTTCAGTGTAGCGGAGGCTTCGGGTATTATGGCCAGGTGGCGAGGAGCGCTGCTCACGATGCCATTACCGCGCCATCGTCAGCAGCAATGGATGGGGCTTTCACATACCAGCAAGCTCGATTCCCCAGCCTCACAATCTACTTCTTTTCCATCATACAGGTTATAGATGAATTCAAGGTGAAAACGCCCCTCCGCACAGATGACAATTCTTTCATCCTCCGCGGTCCGGTAGAAAACTGCTCCCTGCCAGTTTGTGCTGAGCAAGCGAACGTCGTATACTCTATCTTATGGAGCAGATCATCACATTGCATGTTGAACACGGTGGCCAGCGTGTGGACCGCTACATCGCTGAGGCAGTACCTGACCTCTCCCGTTCGTTTGTGCAAAAATTGCTGGATGAGGGACGCATCACCATCGCCGGACAGGTGCCCAAGGCTAGCTACAAAGTGGCGACCGGCGATGTCATCACCGTGTGCGTGCCGCCGCCCGAGCCCATCGAACTACAGCCAGAAGATCTTCCCTTGACCATTGTCTACGAAGATGCCGACATTGTCGTCGTGGACAAACCCGCGGGCATGGTCGTGCACCCAGCTCATAGCCATCGCAGTGGCACGCTGGTAAACGCGCTGCTGGCGCACTGCCCTGATTTGGGAGGCATTGGCGGGGAGCTACGTCCCGGCATCGTGCACCGCCTGGACAAGGACACTTCTGGCTTGCTGGTGGTGGCCAAGAACGATGCAGCGTACCGCCATTTGCAGCACCAGTTCAAGCAACGCCTGGTGCACAAGACCTATCTGGCACTGACGGAGGGCATACTGGAGGCAGCACATGGCGTGATCGAGGCGCCAATTGGACGCGATCCCCAACAGCGCAAACGCATGGCAGTGCTGCCACGCGGAGGGCGTGAAGCGCGTACCGAGTACCGAGCGCTGGAGTACTTTGCCCAACACACCCTGGTCGAGGCCGAACCCATCACCGGACGCACCCACCAAATCCGCATTCATTTTGCTTTCATTGGCCATCCTGTTGCTGGCGACCGCGTGTACGGCTTCCGCAAGCAGAGACTGCCACTTCCACGCCAGTTCCTCCACGCGGCTCGCCTTGCCTTCACGCTGCCTGCTTCCGGCCAGCCAATTGAGTTTTCCTCTCCGCTACCAGATGACCTGGCAGCAGTGCTGGACATCCTACGCCAGGAAAAGGCAAAGATCTGAAACGGGAAATTTTGATATTGGGGACGGACAATGTACAATGGTATTTGCAAAACGACGGCGGCGTGGGAGCCGCCATCGTGGAGTTTCGGGATCAGCCCCCACTTGCCCTGCAAAAAGGAGGTGTTTATCATGGGCAAACCTTCCGGTGATTTGGTTGTTTTCGAAGGCGCGAAGATCGACCGCCGCCGTGTCAAGCTGCAGAGCGAGCCTGAGACCGGACGCGTGTATGGGGTGCATGGCTTCCTGTCCGGTCCGCTCAAAGGAGCACCTGAAGAGGCTGCCTCCCAATTCCTCGATGCCAACTACCGCCTTTTCGAGCCAAAGCCCAGCGCCATAAGGGAACTACAGGTGGAAAAAGTCTCGCGCAGTCCAGCGGGCTACCATGTAGTGTTCCAGCAGGTACATCAGGGCATTCCCGTTGAGGAAGCGACTGTCTCGGTGCACCTAACTCCAGACAAGCGCGTCCACGCTGCCTATGGACGCTTGGCTTCGCAAGTGGCGAAGCTGGATGTGAAGGAGATGCTCGAGAACGGCATAGACCGCGAGGAGGCGATTCGCATTGCCTTGCAGCATATTGGTGCGAGCGATGACCTAACTAGACCAGCGCGAGCAGAACAGGTCATCCTGCTCGAAAGAGAACCTCATTTAGCCTGGAAAGTGCAGTTTGCCACCCAGAAACAGGCTCAGGAATGGACTGTGTGGGTGGATGCAGTCAATGGTGCAGTATTACGGCAGCGCGAAATCTCAATGGAATAGGAGGCTACCTCATGAAACTGTTACCTAGTCTCTCCGTACCACTGGATCACGTCGAGGTGCAAGAACATAGCCGGATGAAAGGGCTTATCGCTGTGGTGGGCGGTTTTCTCACCCCGCCAGCAGGCAAGGTCAAGCCAAGCAAAGTAGCCTTGGAGTTCACACGCGTCAATGGCGAACTGGTTGCGGGGCCTTACAAACTGGATGGCAAACCCCAGCCAGAACCCGAGGAGCAAGCCGTCATCCGACCCAGGCTGGTGAAGCGTAGCCCGGTTGGCTATCACGTGCAACTGCAGCAGATGTACCAGGGCATCCCCATCTACGGTGGTCAAGCCACGGTGCACATGACTGAGGAACGGAGTGTCTATTTCTACGTCAGCGACCTGCACCCCAAGGAGCCGGAGGTGGAATCGGGCAAGGCGGGCGAGATCTCCTCCGAGGAGGCTCTGGAAGCTGTGGCTGCCGTACTTCCTTGGCGAAACAGGGAAGAATGCAGTCCGCACTGCGAGAAGATCTACTACCCCGATGGGGACTCGCTGCATCTGGCCTGGTGCATTGACCTGTGCCTGCGTGCACGTGAACCCATCCAAACGGAACTAGATCGCTCTTCCGATTGGCGTGCCATCGTGGACGCTTACACTGGAGAACTGCTGGTACTACGTGACCTAGCGATGTACGATGCGGCGTGGGGTCACGTTTTCTATCCCAATCCGGTGGTGGCGCTGCGCCAGGAAAATTTGTCTCACGATGCCCAGATCCCCGATCAAGTCTACCGCAAAGTGATGCTGGCCGGCGTGGATGACAGTGGCTTCCTACGCGGTCCCTACGCAGACACAGGCAAGACGCTCAACCGAGCCTACGAACCGAGCAAGCAGTTCTTCTACAAGCGCGGCGATTCGCGTTTTCTGGAGGTGATGGCTTACTGTTTCATCAGCCGAGTAATGAACCTGCTGCGCGGACAAGGTTGGCCCAACCTCTTCTCCCAGCCTTTGCAGATCAACGCCCAAGCCCCATTGGGTGACAACTCCAAATTCCTGCCCACGAGTTGGGAAATACGCTTTGGCACTGGCAAGGTCATGGATGCCGAAGACGCCAGCATTATCGTACACGAACTGGGCCATGCCATTCAGGAAGCCCAGGTCCCCAGATGGGCAGATTGTGACAAGAACCTGCCTGTGCGCGCCATGGGCGAAGGATTTGGGGATTGGTTGGCCACCCTGTACTTTGCCGAAGAACGGCGCAATTTCCACCCCACCTACGTAGGCGATTGGGATGCCCGCGGCTACACAACGCCAAGAGCCTTTCTGCGGCGGGTGGACACGAACAAGACCATGGCCAACTGGCAGTGTGACGAGCACGCCGACGGCGAGATCTGGTCGGCCACACTGTGGGACCTGTACCTGAGGCTAGGTGGCGATAGCAGCCAGGCTCAGACACGCAAGGCGGCGAGCGCAACTGCGCTCAAACTTGTCCTCACCAGCCACCAATATCTGAGCGATGGATTGCGCCACACATTGAACTTCAAGCACGGGCTGGAGGCGCTGTTAACTGCTGACCGTTTCACCAGCGCCGACGTGACCCGCCCCGGGCCGCACGACCAACTGATCCGCGACGTCTTCGCCGCACGGGGGATTACGGTGTAGTAGCGAAATTTGGGAAGATAAAGATGGCAATAGCGGTTTCCGCCCAATTCGATAAGACAGCAGATTGCATCCTTTTTCAAGGACACTGCCTTGATTTGCTGTCCCAGATTCCCGATGAGTTTGCAAAGCTGGTAGTTACCTCGCCACCTTACAACCTGGGCAAGCCATACGAGAGTCAGCGGGCATTGGACGAATACTTGGCACAACAGCGTCAAGGCCCATCGCACAAAGATCAGCAAAGAGAAAGCTATGAGAGGAAGGGAACTCTATGCCCCACGGAGATGAACCGACAATTCCGACAGGAATTTGAATCTAGGGGGTATTGTGAGATAGTGGAAAAAGGAGACATCGGGCGCTACGTCTTCATGCCCAGCGACCCCAGGGCCGATGTGCCGAGATTGCTCAGACATCCTCGCCGCATGGGGCGATGCTAAAGCGAACAAGCCATGATCGAAACGCAGAACCTCACCCGGAAGTTCGGCGACCTCGTCGCTGTGGAAAATCTGAGCCTGCAGGTTTCCTCAGGAGAAGTCTTTGGCTTCCTAGGCCCCAATGGAGCAGGAAAAACCACCACGGTGCGCATGCTCACCTGCCTCATCGCCCCCACCAGCGGCACAGCCATCGTGAACGGTTACCGCGTGGGCAAAGAGGATAGGCACATCCGCTGCACAGTGGGACTGCTCACCGAGACTCCAGGCCTGTACGATGGGTTGAGCGTGGAGCAAAACTTGCGCATCTACGCCAGCCTGTACGAAGTGGCCGACCCCGCAGGACAGGTGGAAAAGTACCTGCGCATGCTCGACCTGTGGGAACGCCGCCACGACCCAGCGGCAATCCTCTCCAAAGGCATGAAGCAGAAACTGGCCATCGCACGTGCCTTGCTTCATGAGCCGCAAGTGCTCTTCTTGGACGAGCCCACCGCCTCCCTCGACCCCGAGTCAGCCCATATGGTGCGCGAATTCATTGCCGGATTGCGCAAAGAAGGACGGACGATTTTCTTGTGCACCCACAATCTGGACGAAGCGGACCGCCTGTGCGATCGCATTGCCGTCTTCAAGACGCGCCTACTGGCCCTGGATACGCCGGCCAACCTGCGCTCGCGCGTATTCGGACGCAAGGTGGTCTTTCACTTGCGGCAGGCTGATGGAGAAATGGCTGAAGCAGTGCGGAAAATGCCGTTCGTCAAGCATGTGCAGCACATAGACAATAAGTTGCTAGTAGCGCTCGATGACCCCGAGACACACAATCCAGAAATTGTCCGCCTGCTGGTGGGGCTGGGTGCGGATGTGCAATTCGTTGGCGAGCTACGCCGCTCGTTGGAAGATGTGTATCTGCAATTAGTGAAAGGCGCCTGATGAATCACCACAAAAAGACGCCCAAAAATCTCTTGCATTTCTTGGTGTCAGGTGGTAAGTAGGATAGGGGGACTGTGGAGAAAGTTAGAACGATCATAGGCAAAGAGTGGGCAGAGGTATTCAAGAGCCGCTTTGTCTTGTTCACGGTGATTTTCATGCCACTGTTTTTCACGGTGTTGGCTTTGGTTTTGCTTTTCCTGACACGCAGTGCGGGCACTGGCGACGTCAGCGGACCGACATCCGATGCCCTCCTGCGCGCTTGCCCCGAGGGGCTTACCGCCGAAGAATGCCTACAAGTTTACTTCGTCAGCCAGTTCATGCTACTGTTCATGATGACACCGCTCATCGTTCCGGTCAATATCGCAGCCTACTCCATTGCTGGAGAAAAGACGACGCGCAGCCTCGAACCGTTGCTGGCTACACCCATCACGACGATTGAATTGCTTATGGGCAAGAACCTGGCGGCAGCTATACCAGCAGTTCTGGCCACGTGGGGCGGCTTTCTGCTCTACGCTCTCGGGGCGAACCTACTCATTGACAACCCCAAGGTGCTCGCCGCTCTGTTCGATCCCGAGTGGTGGCTGGCTATTGCAGTAGTGGGGCCGCTGTTGTCCATCCTATCGGTTAACTTCAGCCTGATGGTCTCCTCGCGCGTCAACGATCCCCGCGCAGCGGAGCAATTGTCAGCTGTGGTGATCCTACCCCTCCTGCTCGTCTTCTTCGGTCAGTTGGCGGGCTGGATCGTGTTCAACCTTCAGTTGGTGCTGATCTCCGCTCTCGTTCTAGTGGCTGTGGATGTGCTGATGGTTTTCGTGGCGATACGGCTGTTCCAACGCGAGACCATCCTCACACGCTGGCGCTGAGCGAGGCACACCCATGAGGAAGGTGCTCCAACTGCTGCTGATTTGCGCGCTGGCCGTGCTTCTGCCAATGGCAAAAGCGGCGCAGGCAGAACAGCCACAACTCATCCTGCGCCTTCAGCGCGATTTCGGCTATGGCGGCTTTGGCGAGATCGAGGGTAGTTTTAGCCTCTCGGCCAGCGGGCCATCGGATTTGGAACGCGTCATCTTTTACCTGGATGATACGTCCATCGCAGAAGTCACCCAACCACCCTTCCAGTGGAAGTTCCACACAAGCAACTTTCCACCGGGCATGCACACGATGAGCGCCGTTGGCTATACCCGCGATGGACAGGAATGGCACTCCAACGTGCTGCGGGCCAAGTTCTTGACCTCTGCAGAGGCGCAACGAGCCATGGTGAGGCTGTTGATCCCACTGCTAGGCGCTATCTTGGGCATGATGGCTTTATCCGCTGCCGCTACGTACTTGCTCTCCGGTGGTAGGAGGCGAGCCAAACCCTCAGGCATCCCGAGAAGTTACGGCTTGCTCGGTGGTGCGATCTGCCCCAAGTGCCGGCGTCCCTATGCCCGTCATTGGTGGGCGCTGAACATGGGCTTGTTCACCAAACTGGACCGCTGCCCGCACTGCGGGAAATGGGCCTTGGTGAGGATTGCGTCCAAAGAGGAACTGGCGGCTGCTGAGGCGACGTCACTGGAGCAGGTCGCTGCCGATAAGCCATATCCCAGCCTCAGCGAGGAAGAGCGGTTGCGCCGTGAACTGGAAGAGTCGCGCTTTTTCGATGAGTAACTTGCTCTTTCGCTCCAGGCGGATCACAGCAGAGCGCTAAAGCGCTCACTACAAACCTAACGAATGACAGCAGAGCGCTAAAGCGCTCACTACAAACCTAACGAATGACAGCAGAGCGCTAAAGCGCTCACTACAAACCTAACGAATGGCGGCTAGCAAAGCCACCCTACGACTACTACACCTGAATGACCAGCCAATTTGACAAAAAATGCATTCCATGCCATACTAATTCAAAAGGCTGTGATGGAAACGAGTAAGTGGAGGTAGCCGCCCAGAGAGCCTGGCTTAAGGTGGGAGCCGGGCGCGGTGAGCCCACCGAAAATCCTTCCGGAGCTGCCAACCGAAAGCGCTTCTGCTGCGAGTAGACTTGGACGGCATCACCGGCCGTTATCACGGCGGGGGTATGAGCACGTACCCCATCGAGCGGGCATACCACGCCAATCAGGGTGGTACCGCGGGAGTTGAGGTTAGGAACTCTCGTCCCTGTCGGGGCGAGAGTTTTTGTATGGAATACGCAACACGGGAAAAACGTTAATACGGAAAAACGTAAAGCGTAACGTAATGGCATTGGGTTTGTGGCAAAGGAGGAACGATGTTCAAAGAAGTACCCAGCAAGGTAGATTTTCAAGCGATGGAAGAGCGTATCTTGCGTTTCTGGGAAGAGCGTGATACCTTCCGCCAGAGCCTGAAGCTGCGCGAGAATGCGCCACGCTTCGTGTTTTACGAAGGGCCGCCGACGGCGAACGGACTGCCTGGCATCCACCATGCGCTGGGACGTGTGTACAAGGACACCATCCCCCGCTATCAGACCATGAAGGGCAAGTACGTGCTGCGCAAAGGGGGCTGGGACACGCACGGGTTGCCTGTGGAGATCGAGATAGAGAAAGAACTGGGCATTGTCGGGCGTGGTAAGCGCGCCATCGAGGAATACGGCGTGGCCGAGTTCAATGCGAAATGCAAAGAGAGCGTCTTTCGTTATGTAAAAGAATGGAAGGCTCTCAGCGACCGCATTGGCTTCTGGATTGACATGGATGACCCTTACGTTACTCTCAAAAGCGAGTACATCGAATCAGTGTGGTGGATCCTGAAGCAAATCTGGGACAAGGGCCTGCTGTACAAGGGGTACAAGAGCGTGCCCTATTGCCCGCGTTGCGAGACGCCCCTTTCCGATCACGAGGTAGCGCAGGGCTATGAGGAAGTCGAAGACCCATCCATCTACGTGAAATTCCCACTGCGCGACGAGCCGGGAGTGTACTTCCTGGCCTGGACGACCACGCCGTGGACGCTGCCAGGCAATGCCGCTCTGGCCGTTCATCCCGACGTGGAATACGTGTTGGTCGAGCAGAACGGCGAAAGGTACATCCTGGCTAGAAAGTTGCTGGAAGCAGCGCTGCAGGGCGAGTACACGGTGCTGAAGAGCCTCCATGCCCGGGAATTGGTCGGCAGACATTATCAACCCCTGTACACCTTCCTGCCCGTGGACCAGGACTATTGTTATGTCATCTCAGCCGACTTTGTGAACACCGAGGAAGGAACAGGCATCGTGCACATCGCTCCTGCCTTCGGCGCAGAAGACCTGGAAGTGGGTCGCGAGTACAATCTACCCGTGCTGCAAACGGTGGACTTGCACGGCAACCTCATTGACGCAGTTACGCCATGGCGTGGGATGTTTGTCAAAGAAGCCGATCCATTGATCATCCGCGATCTGCAGGAGCGCGGACTGATGTACCATGTCGGGAGTTACAAGCACGTCTATCCCTTCTGCTGGCGTTGTGGTACTCCCTTATTGTATTACGGTAAACCGACTTGGTTCATTGGCACGCGACAGGTCAAAGACCGCTTGATAGCCAACAACCAGCTCATCAACTGGTACCCATCTCATATTCGCGATGGGCGCTTTGGCAACTGGCTGGAGAACAACGTGGATTGGGCGCTGGGGCGCGATCGTTACTGGGGCACTCCACTGCCGGTGTGGGTTTGCGAGAACTGCGGCGAAGCAGAGTGCTTTGGCAGCGTGGAGGAACTGCGGCAGAGGGCCATGAGCAGCAAGCGCGTGGGGCTGGACCGTTCTAGTTTCGACCTGCCGGAACTCGATCTACATCGCCCCTTCATAGACGAGGTTGCGGTAACGTGCAAGTGCGGAGGAACCATGCGCCGTGTGCCGGAGGTCATTGACTGCTGGTTCGATTCTGGCGCTATGCCCGTCGCACAGTGGCATTATCCCTTCGAGAATCAGGAACTGTTTGCAGAGCAATTCCCCGCCGATTTCATCTGCGAGGGCATTGACCAGACACGCGGTTGGTTCTATTCCTTACACGCTATCTCCACCCTGCTCTTCGATCGGCCATGCTTCCTCAACTGCCTCTGCTTCGGCCACGTGCTCGACGCCGAGGGGCAGAAGATGAGCAAGTCCAAAGGCAACGTGGTGGATCCATGGGATGTCATCAACGCCTATGGCGCTGACGCCATGCGCTGGAGCTTTTACACTGCCTCGCCGCCAGATTATCCACGGCGCTTTTCGCTGGATTTGGTGGCCGACAGCATGCGCAAGTTCACATTAACCCTGTGGAATACCTACTCGTTTTTCGTCACCTATGCCAACATTGACCGCTTTGACCCACAATCACCAGCCCCACCGGTGGCGGAACGCAGCGAATTGGACCGCTGGGTGCTGTCCGAACTGCACAACCTGATCCGTGTGGTGGACGATGGATTGGCACACTACGACATGACCAGCAGCGCACGAGCAATCCAGTTCTTTGTCGAGGACCTGAGCAATTGGTACGTGCGGCGTTCGCGCCGTCGCTTCTGGAAGAGCGAAGCCGATCAGGACAAGGCTGCGGCGCACCATACCCTATACGAGTGCCTGGTGACCTTGAGCAAGTTGCTCGCTCCTTTCCAGCCCTTTATATCCGAGGAACTCTATCAAAACCTGGTGCGCTCCTGGGATGCCGGCGCACCCGAGAGCGTGCACCTATGCGACTACCCCCAGGCAAACGAGCCCCTGATTGATGCGCTGCTCATGTCCGAGATGCGCACCACGTTGCGCGTAGTAGCCTTGGGGCATGCCGCGCGTAACAAAGTAGGCATCAAAGTACGACAGCCGCTGGCAATGGTGAACATCAAGCCACGCACAGCGGAAGAGGTGAAAGGATTGCAACGGATGGCCGATCTGATTGGCGACGAACTGAACGTGCATCAGGTGCGCATCACTCAGGATGAGCGCGACCTGGTGGAGTATCGCATCAGTGTAGTGCCCAGCCAGGTAGGCAAGAAGTACAAAGGCCTGTTCCCGGCGATCAAGGAAGCACTGACACACATGGATGCTGCAGAGGTGGCTGCCAAGTTGCGCGCTGGAGAGGCCCTGACGATGAGGGTACAGGGAGAGGAAGTAACCCTGACATCGGAAGATGTAGAGGTGCAGATCACGGCTCCTGCTGGCTACGTGTTGGCGGAGGAAGCCGGCTATGTGGTGTCCTTGGACACGACCATCAGCGAGGAACTGCGGTTGGAGGGACTAGCTCGCGAGATCGTGCGCCGCATCCAAACGATGCGCAAAGACGCTGGCTTCCGCATCGAGGACACCATCACGACGTACTATCAGGCCGATGAGAGCCTGGCGCCGGTCTTTGCAGCGTGGGGTGAGTACATCCGCCAAGAGACGCTGTCCGTGCGCCTACTGCGCAGCGTGCCGCCGCCCGATGCCTTCGTCCAAACGCACGATTTGGATGGGGCAACGGTGACGCTGGGCGTGCGTCAGCAGAAGTAAGCACGGGCTAGGTAGTCAGTTGGAGGATTGGAAACCAAAATCTTCCCATTTTTCACCAAAAATCTACCTAATAGTTACCGAATTTTAACTTAAATGGTGTATCATCTACGCCTGGGCAGGTTTCATAGCGCATCGCACTCCCTCCGTAGCCATCGCTACACACTCAACGAACTTGCCAACAACGAAGCCCAAACCTGTCCCAGGTTAAAAAGGCGGTCTCAACCCCCGAGACCGCCTTTTTCTTTCTGATCTTACCGCAGAGGGCACGAAACCGCCGAGAGGTGCGGGGAGCCATCAACGAATGAGAGAATGTCCCCCGCTTCTTGGTGCCAGGGATTGAAATCCCTGGCTAAAAGTGACAAGCCCCTTCAGGGGCTTCTCATATTCAGCCGGGTAATTCATTCCCCAGCGTGGAAAAGGCGGCTAGAAAAGCCGCCCTTCGTTCTCTTTCCTGCTCCAGGCGGACAACAGTCCGCAGTCTCATGGCGCGGAGAAGGCGGCTACAAATCCCCTTTCATCGGTATGCGCTCTCTGGCAAGCCTCCTACGTGATGGACCTGAAATTTGACAATTGTGGCATCATGTGCTAGAATGGAATAGAACATTTGTTCTAATAGGAGGTGTGGCATGGAGCGCAAGTTGCTGGAGTTTCAAGCCAATCAAATCGAACTGGTCCTCGCCAGCCATCGCATCCCCTCGCGCGTCGTGGGCGGCACCGTCACCCCACACACGATCCGCTTCCAACTGGCC
>JACIWW010000012.1 GCA_014360905.1 Chloroflexota bacterium | reverse complement strand
GCCAGACCCTTCATCGCTAGCACTTTGGTGATCGCCGCAGTCAGCGTCGTCTTGCCGTGGTCCACGTGCCCAATCGTGCCTACGTTCACGTGCGGCTTGGTCCGCTCAAATTTTCTCTTGGCCATTGCAAAGACCTCCTTTACTTATTCGTATCTCTGCCATAGCAGTCCCCGGCTAGGTCTATGGTGCCAAGATGAGGACGAACCAGGCTACCTCACCTTGCTCCAACCATTGATTTGGGCGCACAAGCCCTCGACCAGACTTGAACTGGTGACCCCATTCTTACCAAGAATGTGCTCTACCGACTGAGCTACGAGGGCATACTGGTGCATATCAGAGCAGCAGGGACATTCCACCCGCTATGGTTTGACCAAACATTATAGTACATTCATGGCACAAGTCAAATTGCCCAAGTCCTTTTTCAAGTGTCCATCACAAACAAGACCCCGACGTCCGGGGTCTTGTAACAATAGTATAGTGTAAAAGTGGCAGATTTGTCAAATCAGCGAGGTAAAGAAATTTCAGCCTTCTCTTTGTCATGTCATTGCGAGGAGCGCTTTTTGCGACGAAGCAATCTCGTGAGTGATAAGTGATAAGTGATGAGTGATAAGTTCCGCTCGGCGTGGGCAACAGCCCACGCCAGGGACGCAAAAAGAAACCAGGTTTCTAGGAGAAACCTGGTTTCTTGATTGACGGCGGGCTGTTGTCCGCCTGGTGCGTGGCCGGGGAATGAATTCCCCGGCTGAATGTGAGAAGCCCCTTACAGGGGCTTTTTCTTTTTAGCCAGGGATTTCAATCCCTGACGCCCATGAGCGCTGCAGGGGCGCAATTCAATTGCGCCCCTGCTCTGCTCTTCCTGCCAATTTGACAAATCTGCGATTGTGTGCTAGACTGTTTCCGCAATAGAATGTAGGAAGTACCCCAACTGGCTAGCAAGTGCATCTGCCGAGGTTCACTGAGCCTTGGCTTTTTGTATGCGCACATGTCGGGTGCATTTCCTCCTTCTATCCATCAACAAAAGAAAGGAGCATCCGACTGTGAGCGAACGTATTATCGGCACTGTCAAGTGGTTCAACAGCAGCAAAGGCTACGGTTTTATCTCGCGGGAGCAGGGTAGCGACGTCTTCGTGCACCATAGCGCGATACAGACCAACGGCTTTCGCAAGCTGGAAGAAGGCCAGCGCGTCGAATTCAGCATAGAAGATAGCCCTAAGGGCCCGCAGGCTACGAACGTTGTCCCCCTGTAGGTGACATAATGTAATGCGGAGGCGCGCGGGGTTTATCGAGTGCGTCTCCGCATTCATTTTTAAGGAAAGGATGTGCATGACCAAGAAATTGTATGTGGGAAATCTCAATTATAGCGTAACCGCGGATGCCTTGCGCAATTTATTCACTACGATAGGCGAGGTTGTTTCTGCAACCATTATCTCCGATCGCATGACTAACGTCTCCAAGGGCTTTGGTTTTGTAGAGATGGCCACCGACGAAGCTGCGCGGGATGCTATCAACAGGCTGAACGGCCAGGAGTTCGAAGGGCGTCAGATCACGGTCGCCGAGGCGCGTCCACCGCGTGAGAGGCAGGAGCGCCGCTACGATGACCGCCGAGGCGGAAGACGAACCCGCCGCTACTAATTCCGGCTAGCCCTTAGCAGGCGTTCCCCTCCAGACAGGTATCAATTCCGCCAATTGGATGCCTTACCAGCACTGGCTCACTGACCCCAATCAACTGGTAAATCGGCATCGAACAGGACAACTGCGCCGTTCTGCGGGGCATAAAACAGACCTACCGAGTGTACCTCCACTCCGGCGCAGTGGGCACGGAATAGCAAGGAAGCAAGCTCTGCATCAGCCAGGCGATTCGCGCGGAAAAATTCTACCCCAGGCAATGCTGCCATGAACACAAGGTAGGCTTTACCCCCCTGGCTGACATGGTTCATCAGTTCTTGGATATGCCTCCTGCCCCTGGTGGAGGGGCAGTCAGGGTACATAGCGTAGCGCCCCTGTTTCAGCACGGCGCTCTTCACTTCCAGATACACTCGGCTGCTTTCGCACTGCAACTGATAGTCCACCACGGAGCGGTTAAGCCTGACGTTGCGTTTCCACGTACACGCACTTGGTAGCCAGGGAAGCAGTCTCCGATCCAGGCACTGCTCAAAGGAGCGCATCTGGAGCTGGGTGTCAATGAGCGCACCTAACTCTCCTTCCTGCATAGCAAATAAGCGGTAGGATGTTTTGCCGGAGCCTGGCCGTGCCAAGCAGAATCCTACCCTGCCTGGGGTGAGAAATTCGAGCAACCTCCCCGTATTGTTGAGCCAAGCATAAGCGCTTTGTCCTTGGATCTCCACTGCGACGACAAAGCGGTTCACACGCCGCACAATGCGGCATGACCTCACTCCATCCAGGAAAAGAAGTTCCGCGCCCTGTTGCATGGTGTCTTGCCTCTTGAGATAATTTGGGGCATAATCTCTGCTCGTGAACTCACCTTATCGCGTTTGCTCATGGCACTGGTTTGGCTTGTCTGTCATCACGGCATTTGTCCTGCTAGTCAGGGGCAGTCTGGTCGTGGCTTCGCTGTCCGCCTCGTCTCCAGCGTTCAAGGTGCACTTGCCCCTGATATTTCACAGTGAGCCTTGCCAGCCCCTCAACGGCGAACGCTATACCACTCTCTCCGCGTACCCGCCTGGCCCGCATTTGCCGGCAGAAGTGCATCCGGATTTCAATCTCGCCATCCAAGGCTATGTGCCTACTGATGCCCACAAGGGTCTGGTCGAATACGATGGACAAGCAGATCCTGCTGCGCCGCAGTTTGCCGGCCTCTTTGCTGAACCTCGCCTACCCCTCTTTCGTCTCACCTGCCAGGTGTACCTTTGGGACTGGGTGCAGATGAGGCGCGGGTTGCCCATCACCAATCCACCAGTGACCTTGCTCTTCCTGGAGACAACGCCTGGAGAGACGCTGCACGTCCCTGATTCGGGCTATACCATTGGCAGCGGCTGCGAGGTGCTCGTGCTCTATGCCAGCGAAGAGCGCATCACGCTCAAATATACGCGCGAAGACAATGTGGTCTATGGCTACACGTTGCACGTGGAGGGCGTCTGTGTGGATCCAGCTTTGTTAGCACTGTACCGTGCCTGTAACGAAGCAGGACGAAGCCAACTGCCTGCTCTGCGCCCACGCCAAGCCTTTGGACGTGCCCGCAACAATCAGGTGGGCATCGCCATCCGCGATTGTGGTACCTTCCTCGACCCGCGTTCGCGCAAGGACTGGTGGCGCGACTACTGATTACGTTTTCCGCTCTTCGTTCTACGCCCACTGCACAGCAGACATACCACGCTCAGGAACCCCACCGTCATCAGCCAGGGATGCGCACTGGCCCACAGTGCGGCGCGCAATGCTTGGCGCAAGCGCTGCACCTGCGCCGCGCTCTCCACAGGCGGCACGACTGGCTGTTCCCAGTCGAAATCCACCAAGCGGTTGAGAAAGCCCTGCTGCACGCAGCCCTCCAGGCTGAAGATATGGATGTCATTGGTCCAACGCCGCGCCAAGCACAAATCGCGGGAGAACTCTTCCCAGGTCAGAGGTGGAGCAGCAGGGACTCCCTCGATCTCCACTCCACCGCCGGTAACGCCCACCCCCACTGATTGCGCGTCTGGGGCATAGCTCCACAGCATGCCAGTCCCATACGGCCGGAAGAGGCTGCTGTACAGCATGAGCACCTCGCGGTCTACCGCGATGTCCACCAAGCCGCCCAGACGCTGCAACAAGGTCGAGCCGGCCTTGCGCTCGTCCACAATCAGCGGCATTTGGTAACTGTCCACACGGTAACCGTCGGCGCGGATTTGCGCCACGAGTGTCTGGTACTGCATCTGCGCACGGCGCAACCGTTCCCCATCCAGACCCCTTTTGAGCAGCACGGGCAGCAGGCTGCGCTTGTCCACCGACAGTAGCCGCATTTCCCGGATGTCCGGTTCGATGTCCAATCCGATGCCATCCCATTGCAGTCCATGCTCCGCCGTCCAGCGTTTGAATGCCAGGTAGCGGTTGGCCGCCTGCGGGGCATTGTCCACGTTGAACCAGTAGCCCTGCTCCTTGGGCAATAGCTGCCAGGCTGTGACCGGTATCCCGTTTTGATTCAGGGCACGGACTACTGCAGCGCGCTCTGCACTCAGGTCCAGGATGCCCAGGCTCACCTGACCCTGCACAGCGCGCAGTCCCGCTATCACTGTCCCATCCGCAAACAGTTCCTGTAGGCGTTCTGCTTCGAGTTCACAAAAGAAAGTCATCAATACTTCCATCATTTATCCACCTCGTTTCCTACTGGATCGAACAACTTTGCCTCATCGCCCTCGTTGTTCCCGATATAACAGGAACCAGACGGGCAATGGCTACTTACAGAAACCTCTCGAATCGTTCTTTCTTTGCCTTGCAGATGGGGCATATCTCAGGCGGCTCATCGCGTGCACAGAGATAGCCGCAGACCTTGCACCGCCATACCGGGTAAGGCAGGGCAGAAGGAATGCCCGCCGGGTGCTGCGTTCGCTTCTTCCTCTCTTCTGGCGGAGGACGGCGTTCGGGAATGGAGCGCACCTGCTGTTCGCCCTTCAGCACCGCCTGGGACACGTAAAGCGCGCAATAGCAAGCACCGTACTCATTCAGATCCGGATCACGGTAGTCACAAGGGCAGATGATGTCCAGGTCCTCTTCCTTGACCCCGGAGGCGATGCGGCACGGACACGAAGGGTATCCATAACGCGCTTCGTTGATGAGCAGCCCCTCCACCAATTCCCTGGTGAACTCAATATCCGGATTAAGGTGATAGCCTCCTGCTTCCGCCTCGCGCTTCAGTTTCTTGTACCGTTCCGTGATCTGTTCTGGCGTTGGACTACTGCTCACAGCCCCAATGCCTCCTTGAGTTTGTCCGGCTGGAAGCCGACCACGCAGATAGCGTCATTGATGACGGTCGTGGGAAACGAAGTGCTCGGATTCCAGCGGCGCACCTCTGACAGCACTTTCTCCCGCTCGGCGCCCTGCTCCAAGTCCACATCTACATAACTGTACGCCACTCCTAATTCGCTCAGAAAAGCCTTGGTCTTCTTGCACCAGCCACAGGTGCTCAAGGCATAGAGGAATACCTGTCCTTTGTTCTCTCCGTCCACGTGTTTGATATCCATGTGTGTTTTCTCCTGGTAAGTGATGAGTGATGAGTGTCAGTGTGGCAGTCCCGCTGGTTCGACGCGCTTTTTCCATTCCACTGGATTGTCCCAATCCTCTGCCTTCCATGGCATGTTCTGCGGCTTGACCAAGGGCAGCACGTCGCGGTAAAGCTGTAAGCGCTCGGCACCACTCAGCGGGACAAATCTCTCCGCCACCGCCAGGTCTGCCTCGAGTTCGGACATCTTCGAGCAGCCCACGATCACCGTAGTCAGCGGCAGCGCCAGGGCGTAGCGCAGGGCACGTTCCGCTACATGCGCCAACACTTTGTAGCCGAATACCTTCATCCCGACCACGCCCACGCCCTGCTGCTGTGCTACAGGTAAGAATTCCTCCGCGAAGCTGTAGATGAAGTGATCCAGCACGGACACGGCCACCAGCACCGTGTCGAAGGGGAAACGGCGCAGTGCCTCGATGAGCACCTGCGGGTTGCCATGGCCAGAGATGCTGATGAAGCGCGCCAGCCCTTCTTCCCGCGCTTGGATGGCTGCCTCCAATGCACCGCCTTTGGCGGTCATGGCATCGAGCCGTTCGAAACGCGACACATTGTGCAAGCGCCACTCGTCCACGTAATCCGTCTGCAGCCGTTTCAGGCTCTCTTCCAGTTGGCGTCGCGCGCCATCCCGAGTGGTATCCCAGGTCTTGGTCGCAATCCACATCTCCTTGCGCCGATGCTTTGCCACCAAGCCCACGCGCTCTTCGCTCTGTCCATCCGAGTAAATCCACGCCGTGTCGAAGTAGCGCATGCCTCGGGCAAGCGCTGTGTTCAGGATGGCCACGGCTTGCTCCTCGGTGCAGCCTTCCTCGTCCACCAAGCGCTGACAGCCCAGGCTCAGAATGGGCAATTGCGCTCCTGTTTTGCCAAAGGGTCGTGTCTCCATGTGTGCGCCTCCATATCCATTCTCTTTCATGCTAAGGTTTTATTGTACCACACAAAAGGCGTGAATCACAAAGGAGACCCTAGCCAAAATATTGTCCTACACCTTGATCAATGTAATGTCATGGCGAGGGCGCCGTGCGTCTGAAGCAATCGCGGGAGTGATGAGTAGGGCGGCTTTTCTAGCCGCCTTTCCTGTTGGGTTCGTAGTGCGCGCTGAAGTGCGCATGAGCGCTAAAGCGCTCACTACAAACGATGCGCATTTCAGTGCGCTTGCGTGGCTGGGTAATGAATTCCCTGTCTGAATATGAAGAAGCCCCTGAAGGGGCTTGACATCCGACCCGCTTGGCGTGGGCTGTTGCCCACGCCAGAAGAGCAGGGAAGCGTGTCATGGTGAGGGCGCTCTGCGCCCGAAGCAATCTCGTGTGCGACTATCCTATCCTCGGATCGAGTGTCTGCAACTCATAACGTAACAAGCCAGGCGCTGTACTTCTACGCCCTTTCAGTATCCTATCCTCGGATCGAGTGTCTGCAACGTGACCCGTTCGACCCGATTACTGGACATAAACATAGCTTTCAGTATCCTATCCTCGGATCGAGTGTCTGCAACTCCTACACCAGACCGCGTGGGCGACCGTATGTTTCCACCTTTCAGTATCCTATCCTCGGATCGAGTGTCTGCAACTAGTCGAGATAAAGCCCACGGCACCACGGATTTATCTCGCTTTCAGTATCCTATCCTCGGATCGAGTGTCTGCAACAGGTGAAGTCGGGGGCCGTGACAAACCGCGAAATTACTTTCAGTATCCTATCCTCGGATCGAGTGTCTGCAACTAAGAATGCCAGCAGTAAGTGGTGTGGAGTTTCTGATCACTTTCAGTATCCTATCCTCGGATCGAGTGTCTGCAACTTTATACTGAATTAGGCACGACTGGCCTCAGCAGGCTTTCAGTATCCTATCCTCGGATCGAGTGTCTGCAACTTCTTCGGGCTCTCGCCAACGCGCTCTGCCGCCGGCGGCCTTTCAGTATCCTATCCTCGGATCGAGTGTCTGCAACGCGATTATCGCTTCGATGTGCGCGGTACTTTGCACGCTTTCAGTATCCTATCCTCGGATCGAGTGTCTGCAACGAAATACACCAAGTGCTATTGGCCCTGGAAACAGGACAATCTTTCAGTATCCTATCCTCGGATCGAGTGTCTGCAACTTTCATTGCAATCTTAGCGCCAGAGAAACGTGGCAAGAGCCTTTCAGTATCCTATCCTCGGATCGAGTGTCTGCAACTGAAATCCTGGTATCTAGGACTAAAACCCGAAGAATTTACTTTCAGTATCCTATCCTCGGATCGAGTGTCTGCAACGCGTATTAAATCATTTGAGATTGGCTTGCCCCACTCCCTTTCAGTATCCTATCCTCGGATCGAGTGTCTGCAACGAAACGACACTGGCCGCCAGGAGACGCACTGGACAGATCTTTCAGTATCCTATCCTCGGATCGAGTGTCTGCAACTATTATGAAAACTGCGCGCACTACTTGTGCGACTGGGCACTTTCAGTATCCTATCCTCGGATCGAGTGTCTGCAACTTGTGTTAGCCATCACTGGCACATTTTTGCGCTCTTGCTTTCAGTATCCTATCCTCGGATCGAGTGTCTGCAACATTTGAAACCAAGCGTTTTCACATCTCCATATCCCAACTTTCAGTATCCTATCCTCGGATCGAGTGTCTGCAACCACGTCCATTGTGTTTATATGGAAAGCAGTCTCTTTGTCTTTCAGTATCCTATCCTCGGATCGAGTGTCTGCAACCAACCTGACTTCACCGAGAAAGGAGTTCAGGGTGAGCTTTCAGTATCCTATCCTCGGATCGAGTGTCTGCAACCAACTGACCGTCCACGAGTCACCCCCGGCCCTGGAGATCACCTTTCAGTATCCTATCCTCGGATCGAGTGTCTGCAACTGCTCCAGAAGTGCACGTGCACGGGCTTCGGATATGCCTTTCAGTATCCTATCCTCGGATCGAGTGTCTGCAACTTGACTTCCTAGCCAAAGTTGCAGACACTACAGAAGAGGCTTTCAGTATCCTATCCTCGGATCGAGTGTCTGCAACCTTGGTGAAGGGTCTGCAAGGTCATTTACAAAGTTACTTTCAGTATCCTATCCTCGGATCGAGTGTCTGCAACTTTGGGCATGCTAATTGCCGCTTGTGTTCCTCTCTGCCTTTCAGTATCCTATCCTCGGATCGAGTGTCTGCAACCCCATCCTCGCCCTTGGTCAAGTATGGCGCAGTCGTCTTTCAGTATCCTATCCTCGGATCGAGTGTCTGCAACCAATCTTGCTGGGAGGGGAGCCAAATGACCTGGCGGCTTTCAGTATCCTATCCTCGGATCGAGTGTCTGCAACTCTATGCCCAAGACTACGGCGTGTATGCAAAATGGCGTGCTTTCAGTATCCTATCCTCGGATCGAATGTCTGCAACGCATCAGATTGTGTGCGCCTGGTTCGTCTCAAAACGCCTTTCAGTATCCTATCCTCGGATCGAGTGTCTGCAACTATTTCTGACACGGTAAAACAAAGCCCAGCCCAGACGAAACTTTCAGTATCCTATCCTCGGATCGAGTGTCTGCAACCTGGTTTGACATCATGGCAAAGTTTAGGTACAGCAAGTACTTTCAGTATCCTATCCTCGGATCGAGTGTCTGCAACTTTGCGAACTGAACTAGCCAAGGCGGGCTTCTCTGATGACTTTCAGTATCCTATCCTCGGATCGAGTGTCTGCAACTTCTCTGCAAGTATTTGGGCTTCTAGAAGTTTAGCAAGCTTTCAGTATCCTATCCTCGGATCGAGTGTCTGCAACCCTCGCCGCCCCAACCAGGCATAGGCAATGGAGAAAGGCTTTCAGTATCCTATCCTCGGATCGAGTGTCTGCAACTGGGAGGTTTTGAGGCATTTGCAGGCGAGCCATATTCTTTCAGTATCCTATCCTCGGATCGAGTGTCTGCAACAACCGACCGAAGCCCAATTTAGGGCGGCACTGCAGAGCTTTCAGTATCCTATCCTCGGATCGAGTGTCTGCAACTTCTGTATGCCTGGACATCAATTTGACCGTGGAAAGCTTTCAGTATCCTATCCTCGGATCGAGTGTCTGCAACGATTGTAATTGTTGTACCTGCAGGATTTTCAGCAGCCTTTCAGTATCCTATCCTCGGATCGAGTGTCTGCAACTGGAACCAGTGGATACTGTCCTCGCTCCCCCATCGTAGTCCTTTCAGTATCCTATCCTCGGATCGAGTGTCTGCAACTCCCCGCCGAACAGCGATTGGAGGTAGCCAAGAGAACTTTCAGTATCCTATCCTCGGATCGAGTGTCTGCAACTTGAACAATACCTTTGGCCAGCAGAGACTTAAAGTGATCTTTCAGTATCCTATCCTCGGATCGAGTGTCTGCAACTCGCCCAGTTCAATTTCCAGCGAGTGGAGGGTGTCATTCTTTCAGTATCCTATCCTCGGATCGAGTGTCTGCAACCACATGAACGACTGGGTGGTGAAAAACCTGTTTGCTTTCTTTCAGTATCCTATCCTCGGATCGAGTGTCTGCAACAAGTTTCTCACGGTCCGACCGTTCACACTCCCCCGACCTTTCAGTATCCTATCCTCGGATCGAGTGTCTGCAACAGATACAGTGAAGCTGCTGAAGTCCCATGGAATCAGGCTTTCAGTATCCTATCCTCGGATCGAGTGTCTGCAACTTACTTTGATGACCCTGCACTAGGGATTTGCAACATCGCCTTTCAGTATCCTATCCTCGGATCGAGTGTCTGCAACTGTGGCTGTCGGCTATTGAGCTACTACCGGAAGCTCACCTTTCAGTATCCTATCCTCGGATCGAGTGTCTGCAACTCTTGTCGCTTGGCTACTCGCGCCGAGTGAATGAACCTTTCAGTATCCTATCCTCGGATCGAGTGTCTGCAACTCCGCAGTACCGATGAGCCACTGAAGTTGCGCATTGTCTTTCAGTATCCTATCCTCGGATCGAGTGTCTGCAACATCTAATGTTGCACTCCCACTTTGGCGCATCATCAACTTTCAGTATCCTATCCTCGGATCGAGTGTCTGCAACTTAGCGTTGACTTTTTAGTCGCTGGCGTGGAGACGGTCTTTCAGTATCCTATCCTCGGATCGAGTGTCTGCAACTCTCGCGTAGGGGATTGATTTCCGCTGCTTTTTTGCCGCTTTCAGTATCCTATCCTCGGATCGAGTGTCTGCAACAATCGTGAAATCATGGATGCAATCATAGATTTACGGCCTTTCAGTATCCTATCCTCGGATCGAGTGTCTGCAACTCAACGGCTGGGTGCGCGATAGGCGCGACGGTTCTTTGCTTTCAGTATCCTATCCTCGGATCGAGTGTCTGCAACACGTGAAAGAAAACAGTGAAGATTTGCGGGGGCAAGCTTTCAGTATCCTATCCTCGGATCGAGTGTCTGCAACTTGCCGTACATGGTGAAAGACGAGCGTCACCCAGACACTTTCAGTATCCTATCCTCGGATCGAGTGTCTGCAACTCCCATTCAATGAGTGCGGATCTGCACCGCGCAAGTGCCTTTCAGTATCCTATCCTCGGATCGAGTGTCTGCAACTTGCGGATGCGATAAACAAAATGCTTTGGGATTTCACCTTTCAGTATCCTATCCTCGGATCGAGTGTCTGCAACATAACCTGGCTGTTGTGTTCTAGTTCGGCGATCGCACAGCTTTCAGTATCCTATCCTCGGATCGAGTGTCTGCAACACTTCCTCAGCCGCGCCAATCGCCTCCGCCTGGGGAACTTTCAGTATCCTATCCTCGGATCGAGTGTCTGCAACGACGCTGAACTCTTAGTCCAAATTGCAGACGCTGAACCTTTCAGTATCCTATCCTCGGATCGAGTGTCTGCAACAATTAGTGGCGATACAATGCAAGTGCGCCAGATTCGCTTTCAGTATCCTATCCTCGGATCGAGTGTCTGCAACGCTGAATTAATGCCATCATGCCCTTAGGTGACAACGCTTTCAGTATCCTATCCTCGGATCGAGTGTCTGCAACTGTAGGATGAGAAAAAGCACTACAGCCTGCTTACGACTTTCAGTATCCTATCCTCGGATCGAGTGTCTGCAACTGCGGCAAGACCACATTGGCGCGCATTGTTGCAAGACTTTCAGTATCCTATCCTCGGATCGAGTGTCTGCAACCGATGATTATGTGCGGGCGTTATCGGAAAACTCAGCTTTCAGTATCCTATCCTCGGATCGAGTGTCTGCAACTGCCACGCTGTGTGAGTGGCTACCTGCATAGCCAGAGCTTTCAGTATCCTATCCTCGGATCGAGTGTCTGCAACGATGTCAAGATGCTAGTGGAAAACCACATCAAAGACTCTTTCAGTATCCTATCCTCGGATCGAGTGTCTGCAACTTCAGCGTGGTCCATGTCTCGCCAGGCTTGTTGTCTCTTTCAGTATCCTATCCTCGGATCGAGTGTCTGCAACTAGCGCAAGGTAGTACGTTCACGAAAGGCAACTCGGGCTTTCAGTATCCTATCCTCGGATCGAGTGTCTGCAACTCTGACGCGGCTTACAACTACCACTGGCAGTTATGAAACTTTCAGTATCCTATCCTCGGATCGAGTGTCTGCAACTTTACCTCCTGCAATGTGCATAATATTCACAGTATTCCTTTCAGTATCCTATCCTCGGATCGAGTGTCTGCAACTCGAGATAAAGCCCACGGCACCACGAATTTACCTCGCTTTCAGTATCCTATCCTCGGATCGAGTGTCTGCAACTTATAACCGTGACTGACGAGCGACATTTTTGCCGATTCTTTCAGTATCCTATCCTCGGATCGAGTGTCTGCAACTAGGGACCTACAGCCAGGAGGAGAACTTGAAGACCTGCTTTCAGTATCCTATCCTCGGATCGAGTGTCTGCAACTGGTCGGCGCCCATGTGGCAGCCATTATGCCAGCATTTGCTTTCAGTATCCTATCCTCGGATCGAGTGTCTGCAACTCACGGCCCGACAACACGAAACCGGTTTTTGCGAGAACGCTTTCAGTATCCTATCCTCGGATCGAGTGTCTGCAACACCGAGGGAGGGGGAGCACCCTCGTTAACGCAAATTGACTTTCAGTATCCTATCCTCGGATCGAGTGTCTGCAACCGCCAAAGTGTTTGGCACTACTGCGCGGCAACCATGCTTTCAGTATCCTATCCTCGGATCGAGTGTCTGCAACCATTGATGATGCGGTCGGGGGTGGTCCCTTAATCGGTCTTTCAGTATCCTATCCTCGGATCGAGTGTCTGCAACCAATCCTGGCGCAGTTGTGCCGCGGCCTCCTCGTCGCTTTCAGTATCCTATCCTCGGATCGAGTGTCTGCAACTTATCCTGATGGCCACGCGCATTGTTTTGGCTGTGGCCTTTCAGTATCCTATCCTCGGATCGAGTGTCTGCAACGCAACGCATTAGCAGACGAAAAACTCCTCAAGCAGTCTTTCAGTATCCTATCCTCGGATCGAGTGTCTGCAACTTGGACTAAGGAAAACCTGAAAATTATTGCTGCTATCACTTTCAGTATCCTATCCTCGGATCGAGTGTCTGCAACGTATCGCAGTGCGTTTTACGCCGCATCAAGTCACGCACTTTCAGTATCCTATCCTCGGATCGAGTGTCTGCAACCTGGACTGATGACCGCGATGCTAAATATTTAGTTTGCTTTCAGTATCCTATCCTCGGATCGAGTGTCTGCAACCAATCTTGGCCTGACGAAACAAGAAATTGATGAAACGACTTTCAGTATCCTATCCTCGGATCGAGTGTCTGCAACCTGCTGTGGGCTGGCAAGTGGATTAGGTCAGCATCAATCTTTCAGTATCCTATCCTCGGATCGAGTGTCTGCAACCTAATCAATTCTGCATAGTCGCCCATGCCAATCCAGTCTTTCAGTATCCTATCCTCGGATCGAGTGTCTGCAACTAAACATGAGTGACCCGTGACACACAAATCGAGACGCACTTTCAGTATCCTATCCTCGGATCGAGTGTCTGCAACTGCTGCAGAGTTTGTGCGACAAGTTTGGCGCCGACGAACTTTCAGTATCCTATCCTCGGATCGAGTGTCTGCAACGGAACTGGTGATGGCGGCCCATATGCGGCAAGTGTTTCTTTCAGTATCCTATCCTCGGATCGAGTGTCTGCAACAAATCTTGAAGGAGAGTGCTAAAGATGGAAAAGGAACTTTCAGTATCCTATCCTCGGATCGAGTGTCTGCAACTCAAGATACAGAGCATTCGCAGCTTCAAGCGTGAAACTTTCAGTATCCTATCCTCGGATCGAGTGTCTGCAACCCATTTGCACGCTGTGCATTCTTTGCACCAGTAGCCGCCTTTCAGTATCCTATCCTCGGATCGAGTGTCTGCAACATATATCTGGGTTGGCGGACGATCGGTACGATTCACTTTCAGTATCCTATCCTCGGATCGAGTGTCTGCAACGCTCACTGCGTGATGAAATCCGGCTTTTACAATTGCTCTTTCAGTATCCTATCCTCGGATCGAGTGTCTGCAACACTGGCAGAACTTGACCCAGGATCTGAAGTGCGTCACGCTTTCAGTATCCTATCCTCGGATCGAGTGTCTGCAACGCTACTCAAGGCGGAACAAAACCGCCAGGGCATAAACCTTTCAGTATCCTATCCTCGGATCGAGTGTCTGCAACTTTTCATTGCTTGCGCCGAGGGCCCGTGGAAATTACCTTTCAGTATCCTATCCTCGGATCGAGTGTCTGCAACATATAACGGACGCAGGCAGGGCTGTCCAGCGTCTCACTTTCAGTATCCTATCCTCGGATCGAGTGTCTGCAACCTATAAGCGCCCGCTTCTCAAGCTCATCATACCAATCACTTTCAGTATCCTATCCTCGGATCGAGTGTCTGCAACCTGCGATGCAGACAAGACATAGCCGACCCGCAAGGCCTTTCAGTATCCTATCCTCGGATCGAGTGTCTGCAACTTAGTTGACGTAACTGTAGCCATTGCGCATCCTTCGGCTTTCAGTATCCTATCCTCGGATCGAGTGTCTGCAACATCCAATGGCTTTTCGTGTGTCCCTCGCTTACCCTCACTTTCAGTATCCTATCCTCGGATCGAGTGTCTGCAACTAAGTAGGATATGGCGTTGCAGTTGTTATTGCTGCACTTTCAGTATCCTATCCTCGGATCGAGTGTCTGCAACTGGTCACTACCGCCGTGCTCGTTAGGCTCAGCCACAATCTTTCAGTATCCTATCCTCGGATCGAGTGTCTGCAACTGAGCCAACAAACGCCCTGGGTTTACATTGTTATTTGCTTTCAGTATCCTATCCTCGGATCGAGTGTCTGCAACAATTTGCCAGTTGATGTACAGCGGCTGATGCCATTTGCTTTCAGTATCCTATCCTCGGATCGAGTGTCTGCAACTCGTGATGGCTATCACTGGAACGTTTTTGCGCTCATGCTTTCAGTATCCTATCCTCGGATCGAGTGTCTGCAACCTGGCAGAGTGGGATGTGAATGTTTTGTCTGAACTTGGACTTTCAGTATCCTATCCTCGGATCGAGTGTCTGCAACACGTATCCTGCGCCAGAAACCCTCTGAAGTGTCAGCGACCTTTCAGTATCCTATCCTCGGATCGAGTGTCTGCAACCTATCGAGGTCGTAGACGCCATTTGTCAAATTTATTCTTTCAGTATCCTATCCTCGGATCGAGTGTCTGCAACTGTTTGGGTGGAGTTATCATGAGATCGTTTACAAACGCCTTTCAGTATCCTATCCTCGGATCGAGTGTCTGCAACTTTACAGCGGGAACTTGCGCCCTCTGCAAGCCTACCTCTTTCAGTATCCTATCCTCGGATCGAGTGTCTGCAACTGGATAATCTGCCACGCATTACTGCATATGCGCATAACTTTCAGTATCCTATCCTCGGATCGAGTGTCTGCAACGCCACGCACCAGTCCTGGACACAATTGAACGGGTGCCTTTCAGTATCCTATCCTCGGATCGAGTGTCTGCAACTGGCTGTCCGTGAGGCATTTACTCCCGAACTTGCTGAGCTTTCAGTATCCTATCCTCGGATCGAGTGTCTGCAACCGGGAGCGTGACTTGCCAAACGTAATCCGCGACGTGGCCTTTCAGTATCCTATCCTCGGATCGAGTGTCTGCAACTCTGTATAGCGCTTACACCAACGTCGTAGTCATAGTAGTCTTTCAGTATCCTATCCTCGGATCGAGTGTCTGCAACCAGCGGATGGATTGCGGTAAGGAGGGACGAAAGATGCTTTCAGTATCCTATCCTCGGATCGAGTGTCTGCAACCTGCTGCTAACCTGGCAATGCCCTTTTCTTCTTCACCTGCTTTCAGTATCCTATCCTCGGATCGAGTGTCTGCAACTATCGAGAGAGTGGGCTGAACGCTATTGGGCGGCACACCTTTCAGTATCCTATCCTCGGATCGAGTGTCTGCAACACGATGCAAATTTGCACAAAAACGATTCCTGGACAAGCTTTCAGTATCCTATCCTCGGATCGAGTGTCTGCAACATGTTCCATTCGTTGGCCAAGTTGGTGGCGGACGTTTCTTTCAGTATCCTATCCTCGGATCGAGTGTCTGCAACTTCTCGGATAACTATCCCTGGGTACACCACTCCAAAAGCTTTCAGTATCCTATCCTCGGATCGAGTGTCTGCAACATAAATAGCCTCATCCCACTCCAGGGTGAGTACCGACCTTTCAGTATCCTATCCTCGGATCGAGTGTCTGCAACGAACTCCTAGGACAGAGCGTGCTTATTCAGTCGCTGACTTTCAGTATCCTATCCTCGGATCGAGTGTCTGCAACGCGGTATACCGCGTCGCTTGTGATCTCTTTGATGACTTTCAGTATCCTATCCTCGGATCGAGTGTCTGCAACCGGCGCTTACCCTGACTGGCACCATTTGAACTTGCACTTTCAGTATCCTATCCTCGGATCGAGTGTCTGCAACTCGGGGACAGATACTCGATTACCTTATCGCGCTGCACTCTTTCAGTATCCTATCCTCGGATCGAGTGTCTGCAACTGGTCACTACCGCCATGCTCATTAGGCTCAGCCACAACTTTCAGTATCCTATCCTCGGATCGAGTGTCTGCAACATGTGCCATTCCTGCAGATCGCGGGCTCGTTCGGCATCTTTCAGTATCCTATCCTCGGATCGAGTGTCTGCAACCGCAGGGGTGTTGAAGCGACCACTGAGGCTCCTCTTTCAGTATCCTATCCTCGGATCGAGTGTCTGCAACTAGCACGCCCATTTGATACATGCGCCTAACGTCAACTCCTTTCAGTATCCTATCCTCGGATCGAGTGTCTGCAACGCATACATAGAAATGCGCATATGTGGACAGGGCGAGCTTTCAGTATCCTATCCTCGGATCGAGTGTCTGCAACTCACGCTGAAATGGGTACAACTCGCGTTTCAGCGAACTTTCAGTATCCTATCCTCGGATCGAGTGTCTGCAACCTACTGGCACTACATGCTCAATGGCCGTTTCCACATACTTTCAGTATCCTATCCTCGGATCGAGTGTCTGCAACTTCCTCATGCAAGGCGTGTAGTTTGGCGGATATCTCACTTTCAGTATCCTATCCTCGGATCGAGTGTCTGCAACTAGTTTATTTTGCCATTGGCCTTCGTTTTGTGCATTGCTTTCAGTATCCTATCCTCGGATCGAGTGTCTGCAACTGAAACGATGATGGCGGCGTCGCCTTCAATTTTCAGCCTTTCAGTATCCTATCCTCGGATCGAGTGTCTGCAACCTACACGGGCGGTATTGTATACGCCATGATTGGCGACTCTTTCAGTATCCTATCCTCGGATCGAGTGTCTGCAACTTTTTGCCAGCCCTGTGGAATCAAGCGCATCGCAACACTTTCAGTATCCTATCCTCGGATCGAGTGTCTGCAACCACTATACAAAGCGCGTATCTGGGGGCACAATTTATACCTTTCAGTATCCTATCCTCGGATCGAGTGTCTGCAACGGCCCTGACCCGAACGTAGGCTTCTGGCACAGTAGCCTTTCAGTATCCTATCCTCGGATCGAGTGTCTGCAACTGGTCACTACCGCCATGCTCATTAGGCTCAGCCACGCTTTCAGTATCCTATCCTCGGATCGAGTGTCTGCAACACTAATCCCTTGCCGCCCCCCGCCTGTGGGTAAGAACTTTCAGTATCCTATCCTCGGATCGAGTGTCTGCAACAATCTCAGCCATTTATAGTAAAGCAATAGTTAAAAACCTTTCAGTATCCTATCCTCGGATCGAGTGTCTGCAACTGCTAGTATCCGTTGTCGAAACAGCAAAAGCATCATTCTTTCAGTATCCTATCCTCGGATCGAGTGTCTGCAACTTCTCTAAAACGTTTCGCAATAAATCGGTTACTTTTTCTTTCAGTATCCTATCCTCGGATCGAGTGTCTGCAACTGGTTTTTGTCGGCGGCACGTGGAGACCAGGTTGTATCTTTCAGTATCCTATCCTCGGATCGAGTGTCTGCAACAAGGCACAGACCAACGGGCGGCGTCAAGGGCAGCGACTTTCAGTATCCTATCCTCGGATCGAGTGTCTGCAACGACTGTGCCGATAAAAGACCATTTAGGGCTTTGGTGCTTTCAGTATCCTATCCTCGGATCGAGTGTCTGCAACTTGATTGTGTGGAAGGTGCATTGGTGGACGGAATGGTCTTTCAGTATCCTATCCTCGGATCGAGTGTCTGCAACTCTGTCAGTGCCCCAGGTTTGCAGCACTGTTGCCCATCTTTCAGTATCCTATCCTCGGATCGAGTGTCTGCAACTCACTCATTCGCCCCGCTTTAAAAGGCCAGATAGCACTACGCCGTGTCATCAACCCTGTTTGATGCGCTTATCCCCGCATTTCCACGTATCCTATGCCCGGATCGAGAGCTGATTGCCTGCCATAACTGCTCTTTGCTTGTCCTGATGCAATTGTTAAGGTGCACGGGCTGCGCAAAGCGCTTTTTGCGCCAAAAAAGGCTCCATTTGCGACAGTCGCGAGCCCAAAAATCACACGTCGTTGCAAAAGCGCCGAAACTCACAAATGCGGCATTTCGCCTGCTGGCGGGGCGGCGCAGGCATCGCTTCGCGTGTCACGATATACCGCATCGCCTCCACCGCTGCCTGCACTTGCCGACGTAACTCGGGCGTAAGCGCTACCTCCCGCGCCCTGCGTGCCGGAATCAGGTACAGAAATCCTCGCTGCACCGGCATGTTCCACGCTTCTTCCAACAGCATCCCGTAGGCCACCACCTGGAGGATGAAATGCGTCACCGTCCGCCCAGGCGTCAGTTTATAGTCCACCGGGATCGCTTCCAGGGTCCTACTGATATTATCATCTGTTTTGATCGCCAAGTCAAGCCGCCCATGCAGTCCAAGCCGTAGAGAGGAGAGCATCAGGTTGAAGAAGCGTTCCCCTTGCCGCAGCCCGTATGCCTTCAGCGAACGTCGCTCCTCCCGTAGGTGCTCCTCCTCGCCCTGTTCACGACCCACGAGCATTTTGAAGATGACCGGGCGCACAGCGGGCAGGCAGTAGTGGTAATAGACGATCCGTGGGCAGAAGAAATATTGTTTCAGGTCGCTGACGCGAAAAGAGACCGCTTCTACTTCTTGTCCTGTTTTGCCTTCTGAATCCATACTAGCCTCTTCTCCCAATCCCTTTCGCAAATGGGAAAGACTTGGATGTTGGCTTCCTTGTTGCCCACCTTCTTTTTTGCCTTGAGCAATAGTTCCTCCTGATAGAATGGTTCCAACGAACCCTGGAAGGCAGAAAACTGGATGCGTTCCAGGCCATAATCAAGGCACACGTCTGCCACTCGGGTGCGAACGCGATCATCTGGGATGTCATAGACGACAACGCAGCGCATGATCTCACCACCTGACCACAAAGGGTTTGTACGTGGCGCGCTCTCCGCGCACGAAAGTGGCGATATGCCGCGCTTGGTATTGGATGATATGGCGCAAGGACAGTTTCTTACGTTCATAGCGCTCCGCTTTGTCCAGCCGTGCCAGGACATTCTCCGCAATAGTGCGGCGTGTCTTTTGCACCAGGAGGTTGTCGGCATCCAATTCCAACTGAGTGCCACGGTTGATCATAGCAAAGACCGTGCGGTCAACCACAGGGACGCGAAATTCTTCCACCAAGTCCAAGACCAGGCTTGGCTTGCCTGGCCGGTCGGCGTGGATGAAGCCAGCGTAGGGGTCGAGCCCGGCCAGAACGATGGCCCGTTCCACTTGGCTGTATAAGATGCCATAGCCATAGTTCAGCGCGGCGTTCACTGGGTCGGTCGCGCCTCGTCCGCTGCGCCCTTTCCAATCGGAGGGCACACGGACAACCAGGCGTATGGCCTCCCAGTATTTTTCTGCGGCATGTCCCTCGATAGACAGGAGTGAGAGCCGTATTTCTTCGGCGGTGCGGCCGGGCAGAGCGCGCAATTCTGCGGCACAAGCCATGATTTCGGCGGCGCGCTGCTCTAATTCACGGTGCAGGTCGGGCTTGATGCCCTTGCGGTACTTGGCCAGATAGCGGATCAAGACAGCCTGATTCGATATTTTGCCCAGGGCAAAAGCTTTGGCTAGGGCAACGCCATGGCGGCTGTGGGCAGCTTCCAGTTGTGAGCGACGCGTTTGGATGGTGCCGGTCAGCCCCGCAGAGAAGATGCTGGCGCTGATGCGTCCCGAAACATGGACAAAGTGCACAGGGATGCCGGCATCGGCACAGGCAGTAACGGCGTCAGCAGAGAGAGCCACACCACGTCCGGTGATAATGACTCCTTCCAGGTTGAACAGCGGCGCTTCCTGCAGGAGTTCCTCTCCTTTGCGTACCTGCAATCTCTCGGAGTGTTTGCCTACAAAGACGCCGAATTCATCTACAATAAGGTATTGCGTCTCCACTGCGGTGCTCCTTTTGGACTGTTCACAGCGCTTTCTCCAGCAGTTGGTACCAGCCGTTGCCTTTGACCGCGTCCTTGCCCACGTGAGTGAACTGTCCCCACAGCAACCAGGGCAGGAATGGCTCAATAGGTCCGGCATAGGTAACCCGTCCCATGAAGCCGCTCATGGGCGTGCGGGTTTGGCGGCGTGTGGAGTAACTATCCCATTCCACCCAGTAGGTGTGATCTGCTGCCAAGCGTATCTGCTCTGCCTCTTGCAGCAAGGCGCGAAAGTCCAATTCCAGCGGCGTATCCGAGTACGCCCGGGCGAGGGCGGAGAGCCGTTCGAACAGGCGTTGCAGCAGCGGGCGGAAAAGCGGAGTGTGCAAAAGGCGCCCCTGTTCGATGAGACGCGTGGGAGTTAGGAAGAACAAGGTGACCTCACCCCCGGGCCCATTCCCTTCCAGAGCGGCGCATGAGTCCATAATCTGTTCGTGCGTGATCGGTATGTCGGGGACGTTGACCAGAGGGTCATCCGCACGCATGACCGGCTGGCGATAGCCAGTGAGCGGGTTTTCGGCCCAGATTTCACGCAGGAGGAAAGTGCCGCGACGCCAGCCATTGGCTTTGACCTTGCGCCCGATTCCCTCGCGTTGCAGGGCATTGACGCCAACCACCACGTAGGGGAAAAGGTTGAGGGCGCGTGAGAACATGGTCAGGCCGAACTCCAGGCGCTCGCCAGGGGCATAGGATGGCGTGGCTCCTAGCGGCGGCTCGATGGTGTAGGGGCGGGGCAAGTCAGCACCGCGCCATCCTTCATTCTCTACGGTGGCCAGCAGAAAACTGACCGGACAGGAAGCGTGCAGAGGGCAAGGCTGGCAGGAGTCCAAGTGCTGCTGCAGGCAAAAATTGCGCCGCAGGACCTTGAACAGTGCTCCGCGAATGGCCGAGCCCTGGTGCTCATTCAATTCAATGGGCGTCTGCACTTCGGCCACGAAGCGCAGGCGATGAGCCGCGAAATGGTGCATACATCAACTCCCACTCTCTCATAATTAGGCCGTGTGCCTTTCCCTCATCCAATGGCTGTGCAGGGCGCAGGAACACAAGCGCCATTTTACATATATAGATTTGTCGGATTGTTTTGGTCCTGTTCCCATTGGGATGGATTCTCCACGATGTACTGTCGGATGCGCTGCAGGGAGACCTCATGGCGAATAATGTGGTCATAGAACCGTGCCTGCCAGGCGAAATCGTGCCAACCCATGGCCCAGATGCGTTTGGTGCATACCGATTTGAATTGCCCAATGATAGATCCCAGCGAATTGGGTGGCAACCGTGGCACAGACGTGGTTGTCGTCGTTGTCGCCGTAGAGACGCCCCGTTGGGGCGTCTCTACGGAAACCAAATCCCGTTGGGGCGTCTCTACGGAAACCAGATCCCGTTGGGGCGTCTCTACGGAAACCAGATCCCGTTGGGGCGTCTCTACGGAAACCAGATCCCGTTGGGGCGTCTCTACGGAAACCAAATCCCGTTGGGGCGTCTCTACCGTAACGGCGGTAATGCCGATAATGGCGTGCATGTGATTGGGCATGATGACCCAGGCATCCAGGATCACGTTGGGACGGATTTGTTCGGTTTTCCGCCATTCTTCGGCCACGATTTCACCGATGGAGGAAAGGTGCATTTCGCCGTTCACGATGTCCCCCAGGAACGGAATGCGCTCCTTGGTACAGATGGTAACGAAATACAGGCCGGATGAGGTATAATCCCACCCCTTTAGGCGTGCAGACGGGACGCGATATTTGCCCTGGAATAGGGCCGGTGCATGGTCATCGTTGGTCATAGGGCCTCCAGTACACTCTTGTTTCAACAATGTTCTAATCCCGTGCAAGCGATAGGCAGTAAGGTAGTGCATGGATGAGCGTTTGTTCCCAGCATCCTCAAAGTGAATCGTACTCTTTGGGCTCAAGAGCTCGACCGACCCCATCTTGCTAACTTCTGATTGTAGATTTCCAAAAGCATCAATGCTGTCCCATCGAAGGCTATCAAATGCTGGCCACATTCGAAGACTGGTAAGCGCCAATCCAGGTCGGGCCAAGTGGTTTTTGGTACAACCACGAAGACGTGATCACGCAAGGTCATCACGTGCGAAATTGACGTTTTGTGCCCTTCCTGGATGAAGCGCAATTCTCGGAAGTCGCTGGTGCAGAACGGGATTCCACACTGGTCATCAGTGAAGCTCGGGGTGACCCAGACTTTCTTATACCGCCCATATCCCTTCACCGTCAGCATTCCCATTCCACCATCTGGATGTGGGATCTTTTCGTTAAAGCGTAAGCCATCGGCTCGACGTAACAGAGTTGCTATATCTGCTGTATATTTGGCTCTGTCCCAGTTACCCCCACGCCGTTGCAGCTCAGCGAAATCTAATACCCATTCGCTGGGCAACGATGTGCGGAATGTATTGAGGTCACGGTAAACTTGCAACCAACGCTTTTCCTGATCCCCTTGATGCGTCTTCCGTATGTAGGACTTGGCTCTTTTGAAGATTTTTTCGGATGCCCCGATAATAGTCGCATAATTGGCACAGATCTGTTCCATGTGCGCTTCCACGATAGCTACTTGCCCAGGGCTGGCTCGGAAGTCATCACGTACCTTGCTGACGATGTTTTCTGCCAAAGTGAAAGCTGTCAGCAACCCCGAGAATGTCGTGACAAACCATGCCCTGGGTTCGGGGCTAGGATACCAATCATAGACACGTGCCTCCAGGGCGCCACGCTCAACCTGAGGTGGTAGATTTTCAATGCCGGCCAGAACGTTGGCCCTGCAAAGCACATAAGCCGCGCCAGGAGTGTGCCGACCCACTCGGCCAAAACGTTGCATAAAAGAAGCAGCTTCACTTGCCTCAAAGATCAGGTAGTCACACTTAAAGTCAATCCCTACTTCAATGGCTGAGGTGCCAATAGCCAGGAGCTTCCCACTCGTGTCGCGTACCTCTCGTGTCGACAACCCTCGGATAATGGCCAAGGCATCCCGTTCAAAGCCTTCTTCAACTAACCTGTCTTCTAAGCGGATCGCATTCACCACCGAATCAAGCACAATGACGGCCGGAATATAGTCGGTGGCGTTGTTGCTTTGCCTTAGGCTTACGATCTCTTCTCGTAGTTCATTGATGATGGACACCGCCGTCTCCACTACATCAGTCCCCACGAGCTTAGGGATGACTTCAACAGTTTCTACGGCTATGCGCTCACCCACTACGGGATAAGTGCAAGTTGAGGTTTCATCTATGCGGAAGGGGTTAAGAAGTTTCTCCAGATACTCGTCTACCTCTCGTGCAGGGGTGGCGCTGAGCAGCACGACCTTGCGGAATGTCCCCAAGTTGCGGCCGAGGTGCACCATAAATAGGGCATGAGCCAACTCGACACCGGAGTAGAGGTGAAACTCATCAATGATTAAGGCATCATACGCCTGGAGAGCTGCCAAAGGCTCGGCATGGTAACGCAAGGCAAAGATGAGAAACAGGATGTCTGGGTTGGTAAGTATGATCTTGGGCTTGTCTGCCTCTAGCAATTCCCTGAGCGCTTGCCATTTGGCGCTAAAGTGCTTTTTCTTGCGCCAGGCCTCCAACATAGCAGCGTCGATGTGGACAAGGATAATGTCGGCTGCAGCATACTGCGCAGGTGGGGTATCTGGGATTTGAATGCAAACGCTGAGGCCTTCCCGCTTTGCGATTTTGGCAATGTTCCATACCTGGTCGCGGATCAGTTCATTGGTCGGGTAAACGCAGATAGCCCGTTGGCGATGTTTGAGCACGGGCAGGAGTGCACCAATGGTCTTGCCCGTGCCCGTCTTCGTGACCAGCAGAAAAGAGTCATGCTTTTCCCAAGCATCCAACATTACTGCTTGGTGAGGATAGAGAGTGTGTTGAGTCTCTGGATGCTTCACCAGAGACAGAGTTAGCGGTTTGGTCTTTACCCTCGGCATCGGTCCAACACCCTCTTAGGCACATGTACTCGGTGAAAGCCAGCGAAGACGAACCAATCGTCACGAATGGCTGCTGTACGCAGGATCAAGTGGGGTGGGATACGTACTGGATCGTATACCTCAGCGTTCCCACTGATATCCAGCGGGTTCACAGGATGGGTAGGTCGTATTGGCTCGTCCTTGAAAAGTGCCAGCGGGTTATGTATCTCCTCCCAGTGAATGCGCATGGCTGCCCCCTTCTTACCCAGCCGGGTCACGCCCTTAGGCCTGCTTCCATCAAAGGTGAATAGGTAACAACTGAATCCCAGGTTGCTTTTCAGGGCATCACCACCAGCAAACACCGGGTCAATGTAGTGACGCCAGCCCAAGTCGGGACTGTTGATCCCCCGTGGCGCATCATCTGTACGCAGCGACCGAGCGTTAACAGCGTTGTAGGTGATGCGTGTACGACTCCATTGTGTTGCTACAGCTGGGGTCGCGTACAAGGGAATGTGAGCCAAGTTCTCTTCGTACTGGGGCGCCGTCTCGGTGGAGATACCATAAGAGAAATCCCCCAGAGAGTAGGTCAGGGCGTAATTGTGGATGATGGGCCATGCTACCGATAGCTTGCTGATCTCGTACGAGGAAAACCACAGGTAGTCGTGATTGTATAACCGGCAGACAAAGAGCCGGATGCCATGCTCCTGCAAGCGGATGGCTTCAAGCATAGTCGTGGCCTCCTTAGCGAGCCAGTTGCTCGCTGCGATACTTTTCGATATCCTTATAGGCTTCCTCGATAAATGGACGATCTAGCTCAGTGCTGGCGCAGGCTGTGACCAGGGCGTCAACCTCTTCCAGCGTCAGAACCACTACCTTGTCAGGATTACCCGCTAGCGGCACGTACTTTTGCGCGATAATCTCGAGCACTTTGGCTGGAGAGAGGTTTTCCATCTCATCGAACAGTTCAAGGGTCAGCTCAAGTGAGGTGATGACTTCCTCCCAGCCAGCCACCATGCCCCAGATGCTGTTGCGTACGTCTCCACCGATACGGCTTTCCGCCCCATAGCTCTTGCAGGCCAGAAGGGTCTTGATCGTCAGGATCAGCTCCCGTTGGGTTACGCTCTTCAGGGTCACAACTGAGGGGAATAGAGTGGCTGGCAGAACAGCGTGGCGGTCACCGAGTGCCTGTCCAGTGGTGAGGTTGCGATCATTGATAGCGTTGAAGGTGAGTCGGGTGGCAATGTCCTCGAAGGGCATCAGCGAGAAAGCAGTAGAGTATTCAATGCGGTGTTTAATGTTCGCGCGTTCCTCCTGCCCTGGGACGACGCTGGTCCCGCCGAAAAGCCCACAGCGAGGGCACCGCATGCAGAGGTTATCCTTGAGATAGCATTCCTGCTCGGGCAAGCCCACAGCCCTACGTGCTGTGCGCAAGAGATGCTCCAATTCCCGCGACTCAGCTGCTTTTTGCTTTGTGGCCAGAAAAGCCACTCTGCGGACTGGTTCGCTGCTGTTTTTGGCTGAGAGAGGTGTGTGCACAACGTTAAGCTCTCGTGTCTCCTCGGTGCGCAGAACTGTGTAATCAAGGATCTCGCGCATCACGATGAGTTGCACTGTCTCAGCACCGATGAGCGGGCGTGGCCGCTCAACCAGGTATGGTTGTACTTTCGCGAAAGCATCCATTAGAGTTCCTCCTCCTCTTCTTCGACGAGTTCGTAGCCTTTCAGTTTGGCGATTTTTTCAGCAAACTCGGCAATGTCCTTCTTCTTCTGATCCTTGGCTTCCTCAAACAGCCGACGGCTGGGGTAGGGGATTCTCTCAAAATCCTGCCCTATGTTCTCCAGTTTCTCCCCCCACGCCTTTGCCAGTTCCTCAGCAGAGTTGTAGCGCTTCCGCAGGAATTGGACAAATTCTCGACGCACGTCCTCCAGCCATTCCAGCCCTTTGGCCCGGCGGATGAAGTACAGACCGTAGTCAATACGATCCAGGATCTTGTCCTGGGCGGTGGGCGGGACTTCGTGCAGCAGAGTCATTAACTTGCTGACGCCATCCTTTAGAGCCTCCCTGGCTTCCTGACTGATGAACCCTTTGGCCCTCGGGTTGGAGAGGTGGATATTGAGGGCATAGCCAGTTAGGGCTTCGGCGTCCCATTTGCCGGTCTTGGCCTCCTGCAAGAGCTTACCCACTGGCCCCATGAGGCTGTGTTTGCTGCGTGCCGCCCTTACCGGATAGCTGTCTAGGTAGCGCTCGAAGTCGTTCCGGATAGCTTCAATCCGGGGTGCCACACTTTCCAAGTCAAATCGTTCGACCCGCACAAAAATCGGTGTTCTCATGAATAGACCTCCTCTCGTCTAATTGAATCGGTGTCAATATTGGCTGGAATTTCACTAATGCACCATAGGCATCACCTCCCCAAAGGCTTTAAGGTAAGCAATATCTTGGTAGCTAAATTTTCTTTGATCCTTCTCCCTCTGTTGTTCGATCCGTCTCAGAATGTGACCTAGGGTTGGTGCTGTCAGTACCTCGAAAAGGCCAGAGCGCTCAGAGTACTGCCCAGCACTAGCCAGAATGCTAGCCAGCCCAATGGCTCGAAGCCAGCGCTCGGCCTGGTGAATGGGGACCCAGTTGGTACCGATGAGTGCTCTTGCCGCCGCCACCGGGGGCACATAGGCCACGCCTTCCCCACCTTGGAAGTCAATCTCTTCACTGTCTCGGACGATGGCCACTGAAGCATCCAAGGCCAGGCCCAACAAGAGGGCTACAAAGACCCGCCGCAACGCCGCGTTAGTCTCGGAGTCATCACCCAGGACAATGGAATAGGTCATCGGCAGCATAATCATATGTGGTGTTTGGCAAACCAGTTTCATCTGCGGGCGGAGCCCATAAACCTCGGCCCGAATCTGGCGGACCGTGGGATCGTCAACCCGATTAGCAATGACCTCGTCAATAGCCTCTTCCCATGTGGCGAACTCGGTACCCCATTCCAGGTTAGCTCCTTCCAAATCCTCACCGTACGCTTCCTTGATGGCCTTGCTTAGTTCACGCCAGTTCTTGCGGCGGTCTTGCTCTCCTGTGCGATACGAAAGCAGATCGACAAGTTGCTCGGGTGTCAGGCGATAGATGTCACGATCCAGAATGTTGCTGGCGATAATAGGCGTGAATGCTAGCCAAATTCGCTGATCGGGGTCTGTAGTTTCGCCTGTCATGATAGCATAGGCTTTATCGTAGAGGGCTTGAGCCTTGCGAACCAGTAGTTCACCTGCTCCCGGTCCGATGTTCATGCGGGGAAAGATCACGATTAACTCCTTGGCTCTTTCTCCCAAGAGAAGCTGGCGTAGGATGCGCTCGTACTTGCAAGTATCGCAGATCATTACGTAGCCAAAGGGTCCGTGAGAGATGGCGCGGTTGGTGTGGGACTCGGGCTTGTTGATGAAATCTGCCTTCGCTTTGGTGCCCGATTCAAAGGGTGAGTTACAGATAGGACAGAGGAATTGGGCGTTTTTGAGTTCCTTGCCAGCAACGGGCTTGGAGGCAGCATAGAATTCCAATTGATGACGCGCCAGCTCAGCCAGATCTACTTTCTCCACCGGATGCACCAAGTCTTGGACAAAACCTGCCGCCATCTCCCCTGCCAGCGTGGCCCGGGTAGGTGGCTGTTCTATTGCAGCATAGACTTGATTAGCGATGTTCGTAAGGGTATCGATCAACAACTCAGTGCGCTCCTTCGGCTCGAGTTCTTCTACCTTGGTCACTGATAATTCAAATCGCCGGCCTGGAAGCTTCCAAAAAAGATCTACTGTCTTGGCCATATCCTGTGCAGGCATGAGAGTCGAGGTGCTGAGCAGTGCGGCCCATGAACCTGGCCCGAACACCGCTTCGTACTCCTTTCGGGCAATCTCTGCACCTTCATTGCCGACTATCTCCTTTTCCATCATCGCCTTGAAGAACTTGAAGACCATCATTTCCGGATAGGCAGCACTGATCCTTTCCGTTTGCAATGCAAGCTCGGACGGGCTTAGTGCTGTGGCGATCTCATCCCAAAGCGATGAGCCTTTGGCCTGCTTAATCGTTAGTTTGCTAAGTTCATAGCCCTCTTCGGATAAACGTTTGAAGGTCAAGTATGTGGTGACAGTACTTTTTCGCGCATTCTCTTCCTTCTTTGCAAAAGCAACACGCCCGATTTTCTTCGCTGCGTTTTCTAAATATTGCCGTACCTCGCGATAGTCGAATAGCTCGGGCTTGGGCATGATGCTAGCAACGGGGCTGCCGACCATGAATTCTATTACCTCACGCCCTGTAGCTTCTTCGAGGATATTTGACAATTTATACTTGATATTGCTGGCAGAAGGCTCCAGCACGCGTTGTGCAGCCGAGCAAACGTACAAACTGGCATTGCTGAAGTGCAATAGAGGTCGCCAGCCAGCTTCTACGAAGCTTTCCAAAGCAGCCCGATGTAACATCGTCGTGGAGACGCCCCGAATAACCACTTGGTGGTATGCTGGCTCAAGGTGCTTTCGCAGGGGGCTTCGCTCCAGAGCATTCATAGCCTCGAACACCCCTTTGGCCGAGCAGATATTGTCAATATGGTACACGATGTTCGCCAGGGTATACCACCGATTTGTGCCCTGTAATATAGCCTGGACAACATTGGCATCACCCCGCGCACCGCTCATATGCAGGTTCACGCAGTTCTCGATAACCGCTATCACTTGTTCATTGAGCCCCTCAAAGCCAAGTGCTTGGGCAAGATCGGGCACAACCTTTTTGGTCAAGGCAGGGTCAATGTCTGGCACAAAACCTCGCCGCCCCAAAATATATTCTTGCCACTCAGGTCGCTCCTTTCCTACATCATGGGCGACAAGCGACATGATGAGCACCCTTTCTTCTTCCTCGGATAAGTTGAAATGGTTAGGTAACCTGAGGATCGGCAGAATTTGAAGCAAAGCATCTAGTTCTACCAATGCATGTTCAAACAAGCTCTGCTCGAAGTAGCGGCTTTTAGCTGTCAGCTGCTTCCAACCACGATTCAACATCCATTCAATTGCTTTATAGATAACGTTATATTCCATGACTTGCACCCCCATATTTGGATCGGATAGTAGTGATACACGCATGGATTCAGCGTTTATCCAGCCATTTTTGTCACCTCTGGCTTATCTCCTATGCGATCTCCAGCCACAAACTCCCTCACAACAGTGCCTGAATCGCTGTTCACACGTTGAGCCACAGCTCTACTGGCTTGTATCACCGTGTTGGTCAAGCGCCAACTTGGTTCATCTCCGCCGCTCTCTGATGCTCCTCTGCCACGCGCTCCCGCAGCCAGGCCGGCTCCAGAACTTGCACTCGACTGCCGTAGTAGAGCAGCCAGTTGATCATCTCCGGTGTCACGCCGACGTGGAAGGTTACCTGCACGCAGCCGTCGGGCAGCACCTCACATTCCTGGCTTTTGTGCCACGATTCCTCTGCCACCCATCGCCCAGCTTGTGGCTCAAACTGGAGCACCACCCGCTCCGGCTCCCCCGCCGCCCCACGCATCAGTCCCCACGTATCACCCAGATAAGCATCCACGTCAAAATCCCGGGGCACAGTGTAGGTCGTATCCAGTATCTCGGCCTCCTGCACACGGTCCACCTTGAACTGGAGCACCTCCCCACGACAATGGTCGTAGGCAATGAGGTGCCAGGAACGGCCATAAGCCATGATGTGATATGGCTCCACCACTCGTTCGCTCACTTCGCCTGCACGGGAGCCGGTGGCATAAATCATCCTAACCCGTCTCCGTTCGGCCAAGGCTCTGTGCAATAGGGAAAGCATGATCTGACGGTGTGCTTTGATCGCTTGGCGAGGCAGTTTCTCCGTGGCTTCACGCACCAAGCGCCCGAATTCCGGCGGAAAGATGGACTCTAGCCTAGCGATTGCTGCCGCCAGTTCCGCTGAATTGATGCCGGGGATAGCCTGCGCTGCCCGTGCTGCCGCCAGCAGTGCCAAAGCCTCGGGCAAAGAATAGGTTGTAGTTGGCAGATGGGGAAGCCGTTCGAAGTAATAGGTGCCGTTCTCGTGCACCAGAGACAAGCCCAAGCGGTAACGAATGAGTTCTAAATCCTTCTGGATCATCCGCTCGGAGACTTCATGGCGTTCGGCCAGGGCCCGTCGGCTCCAGCGATGCGGTGCTACAGCAATCTGCTGGATGATCTCCAGGACGCGCGCCGTACGACGGATTGTGTTGTCACGTCCTTGACCCGGCAGCCATTGCTCATAGTCCATGCTGCCCCTCCTTTGCTCAATGCTTTCACTACCTCAAGTATAGCATGACCGTGAGAACCAAGCGGTTCCCGCGCTAGGCGCATTTGGTCCAAACGTCGGGAAATAAGAGGTTCCTAGAATCTCGTGTGATCGGGGAGCAAAGCCCAGAGTGCGGGAGTCATATCGGGCGTGCAGGGTCCGCCATTGCTCGCACAACCTGTGCATACATAGCGGGTTGCGCAAAAAGGGAACATGGTTCAAAGCCTTGGCCATGAGCAAGTGCGCACCAATGTTGTATTTAGGCAAGCAACTTCGGCCTCTTGGTTTCACGGCTGTTCTTCGCTTTCAGCAAGCGCTGGGCCAGGTGAATTGGATAGAGGTCCTAAGGCAACTTCCAGATCACCATATCCTATCCGTACTTCCCTAGTTCAGGGGTTAGCTGTCAGCAACCAACATCATTTTACCATGAACCAGTAAAATTGGCAACTATTTACATTACATCTGAGGTTGTTGGAGCATTTTCGGACCCGCTACCAAGCCTTGAATAGGTAGGGCGGCTTTTCTAGCCGCCTTCTTCTGCTCGGCGTGGACAACAGTCCACGCCAAGAGACGGCGACCTGTTGTCCGCCTGGAGCAGGGATGCCGTCAACGAATGGCTGCGCCAAAACGAATGAACGAATCACTACCCATTCGTTTATTCGTTCCCCTATTCGTTGATGGCTGCCACTCAACTGCTCGTGACGGCCTGTGGTCCGCCTGCGGCGGCTCGCGATGACAGAGTGCCCGGACGATGGCGGCATGGGAGCCGCCTCTGCAAAGGCGCAGCAGGCTGGGCTCCCATGCCCAGCATTCCTTGGTCGGGGAGTGAATTCCCCGGCTGAACGTGAGCAAGCCCCTGAAAGGGGCTTGTCATTTTTAGCCAGGGATTTCAATCCCTGGCACCAATAAGCGCTGAAGCGCTCACTACAAACTCACCCAGGGGGAGCCGCCTCTGCAAAGGCGCAGCAGGCTGGGCTCCCATGCCCAGCATTCCTTGGTCGGGGAGTGAATTCCTCGGCTGAACGTGAGCAAGCCCCTGAAAGGGGCTTGTCATTTTTAGCCAGGGATTTCACTCCCTGGCACCAATAAGCGCTGAAGCGCTCACTACGAACTCCACGCCAGGCGATAAAACCTCACGCAACATGCCTCACTCCCCCACTTGCCCTCTGGTTCATTTGACAGTATCATATAACTGCACGACAATCTCACACCAATGGAGGTGCCAAGTGCCAAGCTCTGAACGCACATTCCAGACTTCTGATGGCTTGCAGCTCTTTGCCCGGGATTGGCTTCCAGAGGACACGCCTCGTGCTGTGGTCTGCCTGGTGCATGGCCTGGGAGAACACAGTAGTCGCTACCATCACGTCGCGGCGGCGCTGAACCGTGCTGGCTACGTCTTGCTGGGCTTTGACCTGCGCGGACACGGAAAATCGCAGGGACAGCGCGGGCACGCTCCCTCCTGGGATGCTCTGCTAGATGACATCGGCCAATTCCTACAGGAAGCGAAGCAGCGTTTCCCAGACCATCCGCTCTTCCTGTACGGCCACAGCATGGGCGGCATCCTGGTGCTGAGCTATGCCCTGCGCCGCAAGCCACAACTCTCTGGCACCATCGTCACTTCACCCTTGCTGCGCACAGCCTTCCAGCCGCCCGCATGGAAGCTCTGGCTGGGCAAGACGCTGTACAGCCTGTTGCCCGCCTTCTCTCTGAGCAATGAACTGGACCCACGGGGACTTGCCCACGACCAAAAGGTGGTGGACGCCTATATCCAGGACCCACTCGTGCACAACCGCGTCTCGGCACGCTTGGCTATGGATATGCTCACGGCCGGCGAATGGGCCCTGGAGCACGCAGCGGAATTCCCACTGCCGCTCCTGCTCATGCACGGTGCAGACGACCCTATCTGTTCCGCGCAGGCCAGCCGTGAATTTGCCGCACGTGTCCCGGGCGATTGCACTTTCAGACTGTGGGATGGCCTGTACCACGAGATGCACAACGAACCCGAACAGCAACAGGTCTTTGACATGATGGTGGAGTGGCTGGGAAAGCACGTATAGAAAAACGTAATGTGTAAAAACGGAAGCGGAGGGGAACATGCGTCGCATATGCCTAATTGCAGGTCTGTGCCTGGCCCTGTTATTGACCACTGGCTGCCAACTCATCTTCAGGACGCCCACGCCCACTTCTACCCCCACGGTGCTGGCTAGCCCTACTGCGACGCCTGCTGCCGCTACTGCAACGCCCTATCCATTCGCCACGTACACGCCTTCGCCTTCCCCGTCTCCTACCCCGGAAGCGACCGGTAGCACTGATTTGGGTGTGCCGGCTGGAGATACCTACGACATCCGCGCCACTGCTGTGGATAATGCGCGTGGGCTGCTCTACGTGCTGGCGTCGGGTGGTGATGCCAGCATCGGCCAGGGCGTCTTGACGATGGTGGACCTGAATCGTGCTCAGGTGCGTACCTCTGTGCCAATGCCCGCTGCCTTCATCGAGATTCCGCAGGTAGCGCTGTCCAGCGATGGCACGCGCCTGTACATCGTAGACCGGGGCAGCAACGCAGGCAATAGACTGCTCGTAGTGAGCACGGGCGCTGGCACTGAGCCACTAGGCACCATTCTAGGCAGAGTGGATGATGTGAGTATGATGGCTCTCGATGCAAGTGCAGAGCGGCTGTACGTTGCTGGCGAAGGGGTATTGCGTCGCCTACATGCCCGGACCTTGGCCGAGGAAGCACAGGTCACCCTCCCAGAATCTGGCCCGGGCTTCTCCATTGCCTGGTTGACCGTGAACCACCACGCTGGCCTGCTCTATGCCACCGGGCCGGGCAGTGAAGCCATCGCGGTCTATCATCTGGAGGACCTGCGCCACGAAGCCGGCATCGCCCCTGGTGGGCGCATCGTAACCATCCTCTCTGCCCCGCATCGCGATCAAACCTATGTGCTGACCGAGCCATCCCAGCCTACCATCCCCAAGCGCGTGGTCCTCATACAGGGCACACGCCTGTCCACAAGTTACTGGGAACCTGACCCAGGCTGGGAGATCGGACAAATCGTGCTGGATCGCGATAGCGGCAATCTCCTGCTCCTGGAGGACAGCAAAGCGGAGGAACCTCAATCCAGGATACGTACAGTGGACACAGGGTCCGGGCAAGTGGTGAGAAGCGTGAACACTCCCTATATGAATTGGACCTATGTTGGATACCCCCGCTTAGTTTTCGCTCACCGGGGTGTGCTCTATAGTTGGCGCCAAAGCGGAGTGGCCAGCGAAATGCTGACTGCCATTCGCATGCAAACCGGCGAAGCCGCTGCGCCCATTCATCTGGGCATCCGTCTGGTGAGTGCAGCACTGGATGACACTTCGGGTCGTCTGTTCGTGCTCGATTCCAGCGGCGCTGTGCACGTCTTGGATGCATCCATGCTGAATTTGCTCAGCACATGGTCCAACATTCTGATCCCTGGTTTCGACGCCATGCTCCGCGCCCCCATGGCTGTGGCCAATGGCCGGCTCTATGTGGCGGATTTCGCACAGGATGTCACGCTGGTGCTGGATGCTGCCACCGGCGCGCTCGTGGCATCCATCCCCAAAGCGGGACAGATCGCCGCGGATTTGCCGCGCAACCGCATCTTCATCACCCAGCAAGGCGTTTATGTCGTGGACAGCACCACGTATCAGATAAGTGGAGCGATCCAGGATACGGTGCGCACGGATCCCTTGCTTGTGGTACCTGGGGCCATCGAAGCCCACTACGACCAGGTACATGACTTGTTGTTCGTCATCATGAGCAACAATTCCCCAGGCTCCAGCGCCAGCACCTGGCTGCAGATTTACGATGGAGCGACCCTGCAGAGGATAGAACGCCCCATCAAAGCATACCAGCAATTCGTGCGCGGACTGGCTGTGCATGAGAGACCCGATCGCATCTGGGTGGCAAGCGCTTTTCCGAGCACCGATCTAGCCGCCTACACGAGCAATGGCGACCTGGTGGCACATTTGCAGGGGCTGGGCGGCCCACTGTTCCTCGATGCAGAAAGGGGCTTGCTGTACGTAGTGGATTGGGGTGGGCTGGTCACGGTAGATGCCAGCGCGGCCAACGTGATTGGCTACCAGTCGCTGAACCTTGCCTATGCCCCGTTCGCGCTTTTCAGCGCGGCACGGCACCGTCTGTACACAGCCGCTGCGAATAGCTCTGACGTGCTGACCTTCATTCCCGGGCAACTCTCTGTGCCCGAAATGGAGGAGGTGGATGTGCTGCCTCTCCATCCAGTGCAGCAACTGGCCATCAGCGCCGATGGGACGGTTCTGGCAGTGAGCCAGGCGGATTCCGGCAGCGTGCTTGGCCTGCTGCGGCGGGATGGCAGGGGTTGGCTATTGGTGAAAGGGGCATTACCTACTCCAGGCAAGCCTGCTATCCTGGCGGCGCCAGGTGATAGCAGTATGTTCTTTGCCTTCTCCAGTGAATTCTGGCAACCTTACGGACTGTTCCGTTCGCAAGATGGGGGCCGAAGTTGGCAACCTGCTATGACTGGGCTAACCGACTTGCACGTGCGGGGCATGGCCTTATCCCCCAATTTCCGCCAGGATGGGACTGCGCTGCTCCTCGCCGGCGACAGCGGCATCTTCCACACTCAGGATGCTGGACAGAGCTGGACACGTCTCTCGCCCATTGTGGCCACGCACATCGCCATGGCACTCACCGGCGTCGGGAAGCCTACATTCATTGCCCTGGCCGAGGACAAGCAATATGCCAGGCAAACGCTTCTCTATGCCCCATCGGAGCGAACAGGCAATATCCTGCGCATCGGCGTGCTTCCCATTCCTACCTACCTCATCAAGGGGCTAGCTTTATCGCCACGCTTTGGCCAAGACACAACCGCGTTCATTGCCGCGGAACAGTACGGCTTGCTGCGCTCTACCGATGGCGGACGGAGTTGGAGACAGGTTGGCCCAGCGTTGAACTACACTATCTTGGCCTGTCATTTCCTCTTCCCGCCAGGCACCGCCGAGCAGCAGATGGTTTACGTGCTGGTGGTGCAAGGGCTGTATGGAGGAAGCGAAGCCAGAGTGCTGCTCCGCTCTACCGATAACGGGCAGAACTGGCAAGAGGCCACCAATTTGGATGAGCGCATCTGCATCTTGGCTTTGGCTCCAGATGGGCAGATGTGGGCGGGGGACATTTACGGGCGTGTCGCGCCGTTGGATCCCACCCATCTCATGTGGCAACCTGCACCTGTGCAGACGCCCATAGCCACGCTGCCCCCACCGCCTACTCCCGCACCCACGCCTAGCCTGTTCCCGACGCCATAGGATGAGGAGTGACGAGCAATCAGTGAGGGGCGTCAGATCCCCACGGCCTCGCGTGCGGCGCGGATGTTGCCCACCGGCGTGGTGAGGAGCATGACACAGCCTGTGCCCACGATGAGGCGCTGCCCACCGGTCTCCTCGATGGCAGTGTGGATTTCCGCACGCACCTGCTCTGGCGTGCCGCGCAGCATGGTATCTATGCGGTGCAATCCGCCAATGAGAGCGCGGCGAAAACGCGTCTTGGCCTCGGACAGCGAGGGTGGTGTCTCGCGGTCGTGCCAATTGATAGCCTGCACCGGATAGTCAGCCACTACGTCGAACATGACATGCTCGCCGTGCAGGTGTACGACGTTGAACCACATCCCTTCCGTTGCCCCCAGGATGCGCAGGTCATAGGGACGGCCAAACTCGCGGTATTCCGCCTCGGTGAGCAGATCGTGAGTGGCATGTTGCAACGCGAGGAAGATGCCCGAGACGCCAGTATCGCGCACCTCCTCGATGAAGCGAATGGTGCTCTCGGTGATGGTTTCCAACCCTGCCTTGAGTGCATCGGGGTATTGGCGCATGTGCGCCAGCAGCAGATCGCCTGCCAGGTTCTTGGCCTGGGCCAGGGGATTGAAAATGGTCCAGATGAAGGGCACGTCCCGTCCCAGCCCCTGACCGATGAGTTGCAGGGCACGGTGCATCTCGTGCAGCATGCCCCGAGCGGGATCGAGCAGAGGCAAGCGCGTCCAGTCTTCCGGATGCTGGATCACCCGCCGTCCCCATTCGCGCGTGCCCTCCTCATTGCCCAGCCAGCGCGACTCTGCGCCCCAATCGGCAAGGCAATAGTTGCTGGCGGGCATGCATTTGACGAAATCGAAATCGTACATGCGTTGAAAATCGAGTGTGGCGCGCGCCAGGTTGGCAGCGCGTTGGTCATCGCCAGGCCAATGCCGCCACAGCGCGATCGCCGGCCGATCCACCGGATAGCCAGCCACCGTCGCTTCCAACCGTTCGCGTTTGGTCATCTTATGTTTCATCGTTTTTTCTCCTCGCGAAATCTCTTTTGGGCAAATGCGAGATTCGCCCCTACATGCTGTAATGAATCCCGTTTGGACTATCCCGTAGAGGCAAACCTTGTGTTTGCCCTTATCGGCTTACTGCCTCTTTCCCTGCGCGGTAGGCTGCAGCCAGCACGTCTGGATATTGGCGTACCTCGCCCGGATCGTTCACGCCTGGCGCCAACACGGTGGCAAAAAGCTCCGCCTCGACATAATCCAATGCGTCTGTCATCATGCCCACCACATGGCGGGCCGTTTTCACCTCGCTATCGCCAAAAGGAACAACCAGAACGATGCGCCGCCCCTGGAACATCGCCTTGTCCTCGTCGCGGAAGACCTTGGCATACCAGCGGTCAACGAACGTCTTGAACTGCGCGCTCGGCCCCCACCAGTACACGGGCGTGCCTAGCACCCACACGTCGCTGTCGGACATCTTGCGCAGCAAGCCCTCCATGTCATCCGCGTGGATGCATACGCCGCTATCTTCACAGGCATCACAGCCCTCGCATGGCGCAATGTCCAATGTGCTGAGGATAATCTTTTCCGTTGACGCACCCGCTTCCTCTGCACCACGCAATGCTTCATCCACCAGGGTCTCGGTATTCCCGCCCCGCCTGGGGCTGCCCACAATGCCCAGCACTCGTTTCTGTTTCATCGCAACAAACCCTCCTTTTCTTGGCATGGAGTTACGCACAAGGGCACTCTTTGTATTCACCTGCCAATTGGGTTAATAGTACTGCTAGCGGAGCGATCAGTCAAAAGATGTGACTTTGCCGGCGGACATAGCTGCCAAGTTGCTCCCGCAGAGTGCCTATGCCAAGCTCTATTTCCCCAAGAGCCTGGCTAGTTTCTCCGCCGCGGTGCTGAGATGGTTGTAGAGAGCCTTGTGCCAAAAGAAGAGCAGGCAGCTTTTTGACGCGCACGGAACTACTGGGTACAATTGTCAGTCGAGATGATTGATGCGAGTGGTTCGAGGGAACACGAACTGGGTCAGGGCAATGGCGCAATGAGGGCTGGCAAGTCCCTCTTCGACGTTGCAATGCGCAGCATGGTGTTGCTGGGCTTTTTGGCATTGATGTGGGGGTGCCGTTCCAAGCCATCTCCCGGACAAACCCCGGCAAACATGCCCGTCCAGACTATCGAGAACAAGGGCTCGGACACGATGGTGAACCTGGCTCTGGCCTGGGCCGAAGCATACATGCAATTGCATCCCGAAGTGCGCATCTCCGTCACCGGCGGCGGATCGGGCACGGGCATTGCCGCCATGATCAATGGCATGGTGGACATTGCCAATGCATCACGGGAGATGAAACCCGAGGAGATTGCAGCAGCAAAAGCCAACGGCATCAACCCCGTTGAGTTCACCGTAGCACGCGACGCCATCGCCGTGGTGGTGCACCCCTCCAATCCGGTGCAACAGCTCACGTTACAGCAAATCTCCGACATCTACACGGGGAAGATCACGAACTGGCGCCAGGTCGGTGGCGAAAACCGCCCCATCGTCCTGCTCTCACGCGAGTCGAATTCCGGGACCTACGTGTATTTTCTGGAGAATGTCATCCGCCTGGGAAAGAAGGAAAGCACCTTGCTCTTCTCCCCTGAGACGCTATTGATGCCTTCCTCGGAAGGGATTAGCTGCGAAGTGCGCCAGAATCCCAATGCCATCGGCTACGATGGCTTGGGCTATGTCACGCCAGATCAAAAGGTGATTGCAGTGGCTGAGGACGACGGTGGCCCGTATGTATTGCCCTCGGTAGAGACGGTCAACGACGGCACGTACCCCATCGCACGTCCCTTGTACATGTACACGGCAGGAGAGCCACGCGGACAGATCAAGGCGTATTTGGAATGGATCCTGAGCGATGGGCAGGCGCTGGTCAGTCAATTGGGGTTTGTGCCGTTGAAGATGAGGTGAGACCACAGTATGCATGATAGACGCTCGCGGTGGGCTGAATTCGCCATAGAAGCTCTGGTACAAGTGCTGGGCATCTCGACGATTGGGCTGGTCGTGCTCATTTTCGCCTTTTTGCTGCGCGAGGGCTTGCCCGTCTTTGCCCAGGTGCCGCTGGCAAATTTCCTCGACGTGCGTTGGTACCCCACCTTTGGCATGTTCGGCGTGCTGCCATTGCTTTTGGGCTCAGCGTTCGTCACGATCACTGCCATTGCCATTGCCCTGCCGCTGGGAGTGGCAACGGCTGTATTTGTGCGCGAGGTAGCGCCGAACTGGACACGCGAGATTCTGAAACCGCTCATCGAGGTGCTGGCGGGCATCCCTTCGGTCGTGCTGGGCTTCTTTGGCATGACGTTCGTGGCCCCGCATGTGCGCGAAATCCTGGGGGCACCGACGGGGCTGACCGCTTTCACCGGCGCCCTCATTCTGGCCTACATGGCACTACCCACGATCATCAGCGTGGCAGAAGATGCCCTCGATGCCGTACCCAAGAGTTACCGCGATGCTGGGCTGGCCATCGGTGCCACGCAATGGCAGACTATCTGGCGCGTGGTGGTGCCAGCCGCTCGGTCGGGCATCGTCACGGCAGTGATGCTGGGCATGGGACGTGCTATCGGCGAGACGATGGCGGTGATGATGGTCACGGGCAATGCCGCGCGCATGCCGCTGAGCCTCGATTCCTTCTTCCGCCCGGTGCGCACCATGACCGCCACGATCGCAGCGGAGATGGGCGAGGTGGCGAAAGGGAGCGTGCACTACCGGGCGCTCTTCGCTATTGGCATCATCCTCTTCGTGGTGACCTTTTTCATCAATTTGACTGCCGCTAGAGCCATTTTCACCAAGCGACGACGAGGAGGGCTGCGATGAATCGCCACCAAGTTCAACGCATGGGCTTTGCCCTGCTCGGTCTGGCAGCTATCGTCGTGGTGCTGCCCATTCTGCTGGTCATCGGTAATATCGTCCTGCGCGGACTCGTAGCCATCAACTGGGAATTCCTCACCTCTATGCCTCGGGATGGGATGAAGGCGGGGGGCATTTTCCCCGCACTCGTTGGCACGGTGTTATTGACCCTGGGCACGGCAGTGGTGTGCATCCCAATGGGCGTCGGCGGGGCCATTTACCTGTCCGAGTACGCGCAGGATACCTGGCTTACCCGCGCGATTCGCCTGGCAATCGTCAATCTTGCCGGCATCCCTTCCATTGTGTATGGGCTTTTCGGACTGGGGCTGTTCGTGCTGTTCTTACAGTTCGGCACATCCATCCTGGCCGGCTCGTTGACGTTGGCCATCATGACCCTACCGGTGATCATCAGCACGTCGGAGGAGGCGCTGCGTGCCGTGCCCATGGAGTTCCGCACGGTGAGCTTTAGCCTGGGCGGAACGCGCTGGCAAGGCATTCGTCACATCGTCCTGCCCCAAGCACTGCCCGGCATCATCACCGGCATCATCCTGGGCTTGCTGCGCGCGGCGGGCGAGACGGCACCTATCCTCTTCACAGTGGCTGCCTTCTACCTGCCTCGCCTGCCTCGCTCGCCCTTCGATCAGACCATGGCTTTGCCCTATCACTTGTACGTCATCAGCACCCAGGTTCCTGGCATGCCTGCCCACATCCAATACGGCACAGCGCTCGTCCTGTTGGCAGTGGTGCTTTCGATGAACGTTGTGGCGACGCTTATCCGCAGTTATTTCCGGCGGAGGAGGCAGTGGTAGGATACGGGAGAAGGAAAACGGAAAACGGGAAACGTAAGGGGTAATGGAAGCGAGTTTCAATCCCAAAATTCGCGTTGAGAACGTAAGTTATGCCTATAGCGGCGTGCCGGCGCTGAAGGATATCACCCTGGACGTGCCGGCTTGCGCTATCACGGTCTTCCTGGGTCCAGCCGGGGGTGGCAAGACGACTCTGCTGCGCCTGATCAACCGCCTGAACGACCTAGTGGAAGGCACGCAGATGACGGGCAGGATTCTGCTCGATGGGCAGGACATCTATGCCCCAGGCACGGATGTCCCCGAGTTACGGCGGCGCGTAGGGATGGTCTTTGCTCTGCCGCTGCCTCTGCCCGGCACGGTGCGCGAAAATGTGTTGTATGGCCCCAAGTTGGCTGGCATTAAGGATCGCAACCGTTTGGAGGAAATCCTGGTGCGTAGCCTCAACCAGGCCGCGCTGTGGGATGAGGTCAAAGACCGCCTGGATGACGCGGCTAACCACCTCTCGGGTGGGCAGCAACAGCGGTTGTGCATTGCGCGCAGCCTAGCTCTGCAGCCAGAGGTTTTGCTCCTGGATGAGCCCACTTCGGGGTTAGACCCCATCTCAACGGCCAAAGTGGAGGAATCGCTTAACCAACTGAAGCGCGATTATACCATCGTGCTGGTTCCGCACAGTGTGCAACAAGCAGCGCGGGTTGCGGACTATGCCGCCTTCTTCCTGATGGGCGAACTGATCGAGCATCAGCCTGGGAAGGCGCTGTTCACAACTCCGCGGGATAAGAGGACTGAGGATTACATTACGGGGCGGTTTGGATAAGCATGAGCAAGATCGCAGTAGAAGGACTAGACTTCTACTACGGCAGTTTTCAAGCGCTGTCGAACGTGGATGTCGTCATACAGGAACGGCATATCACCGCACTGATTGGGCCATCGGGCTGCGGCAAATCCACCTTCTTGCGTTGTCTCAACCGCATGAACGATACGATTCCCGGTGTGCGGCTGACGGGACGGGTACTACTGGATGGCAAGGACATCTATGCTCCTGGCACGGATGTAGTGGCGTTACGGCAACGGGTGGGGATGGTGTTTCAGCGTCCCAACCCATTCCCCCAGTCCGTCTTCGACAACGTTGCCTTCGGACCGCGCGTGCTGGGATTGGACAAGGGTAACAATCTGCGCGACATCGTCGAGGAGAGCCTGCGCAGAGCTGACCTTTGGGACGAGGTCAAGGACAACCTGAACCAAGATGCCCTCTCTCTGTCGTTGGGACAGCAGCAACGCCTGTGCATCGCGCGCGTGATTGCGGTCAAGCCCGAGGTGATTCTGATGGACGAGCCCTGTTCGGCGCTGGACCCCATTGCTACTTTGCGCATCGAGGAACTGATGCGCGTCTTGAAGCAGCAATACACCATCGTCATCGTCACGCACAACATGCAGCAAGCAGCACGCGTTTCGGACTATACCGGCTTCTTCTGGATGAACGAGCGCCGCTCGGGCATGCTGGTGGAATATGGCTTGACCACGCAGATTTTCACCAATCCACGGGACCAGCGCACGGAGGACTATATCACGGGACGTTTTGGATGAAGAAAGCCGCGATTTAGAAAGAGAGGAACACTATGGTAAGAGAGACATTCGAGCGCCATCTGCAAAGGGTGCAGGATGAGTTGCTGGTCATGGGCAGCATGGTAGAGGAGGCTCTGGTCAGGGCGGTGGACATCCTGAAGCGACAGGATTTGGAAGCAGCCAAGCAGTTGATCGCACAAGATCGTGCCATCAACGAGAAGCGCTTTGCCATCGAGTCAGATGCCCTCATGTTGATTGCGACGCAGCAGCCTATGGCTGGCGATCTGCGCGTTTTGGCCGCGGTGTTGGAGATCACGACCGAGTTGGAGCGCATGGGGGATTATGCCAAGGGCATTGCCAAAATTGCCTTGATGATTGGGAAAAAGCCACTGATCAAGCCCTTGATTGACTTGCCGCGCATGGCAGAGAAAGCACGCTCCATGCTCCATCGGGCGTTGGAAGCCTTTGTGCAGCGCGATGTGGAACTCGCACGTGCCATTCCTGAAGAAGACGCAGAGGTGGACGCGCTGTACAATCAGGTTTATCGCGAGCTGATTACGCTCATCCTCGCTGACCCACGCATCCTCGATCAAGCCACGTATCTGCTGTGGGTTGGGCACAACCTAGAGCGAACTGCAGACCGTGTGACCAACATCTGCGAGCGTGTGGTCTTTACCGTCACGGGCAAGATGGAAGAGATGGACGGGGAAGGACGCGAGGAGGTGGGGGTAGAAGGATTAGCGTGAGCAGAGAGGCTTGTAGTGAGCGCCTTAGCGCTCACAAGTGCCAGGGATTGAAATCCCTGGCTATGCTTAATGCCTGCTCCGGGCGGACAACAGTCCGCCGTCTCTTGGCGGGTTTGTAGTGAGCGCTTCAGCGCTCGGATTGCCTCACCCCCTGCCCCCTCTCCTACGCTGTAGGAGAGGGGCTTTTTGCATGGGCTGTTGCCCACGCCCAGCAGAAGAAAGTGACTAGAAAAGCTGCCCTATGCGCTGATGCGCTGGCGTGCCGTGATCCACTCGTACACTTTCTGGAAGACGAACTGGCGTTCGCTGTCCACGACCAGGCCGTGCCCGGAGTTGTGCAGCACGAGCAGTTCCTTATCCTCCGAGCCAATGCGCTGGTACGTCAGCGGTCCGCTCTGTGAAGAGATGGACATATCCCTGGTGGAGTAGATGACCAGCGTAGGAACACGGATGTGCCCCAGTTCCGCGCGCACCACTTTCTGCAGACGGTATAACTGGTAACTGGCGGGGATGGGAATAATGTCGTACGACCAGAAGCGCTTGTAGGCTTCAGGGTCGGTCAAATCCGAATGTTTGGGGTCGTTGTCCTTGGGCATTTCTTTGATGAAAAAGCGCAGGAGTGGCACGAATTGCAGCCGCCAGTCCCGCACCTGCAGCGCCGGGGCAAGCAGGATGAGACCGCTCAGTTTGTGTTGCACAGCCAGATGCATGGCCAGGAGCGAACCCAAGGAAAACCCAGCTACGAACACTTGCTGACAATGCTGTTGCAAATGGTCATAATCCGCCTCGACCGAAGCATACCAGTCCTCCCAGGTGGTGCGGGCTAGGTCCTCGTGGGTCGTGCCATGCCCAGCCAGGAGCGGGCCAGAGACGGTCAGGCCCTGTTGGGCCAGGTACTCGCCCATGGGACGCATCTCGGGCGGCGAACCGGTGAAGCCGTGGATGAGCAGGCAACCCACTGAGCCACCGGGGAAATAGAAGGGATTGGGATCGAGCCAAGGGAATTGGGGCATGATGATCGTCCTCCGTCAAATGATTTGACCAATCTGTTCATAGCAAACGCTTCATGGCGTAAAGGGCGCGCTGCTCGCATGCACGAAGCACTGCAGTAGATCGCGCAGTTGTCGTACCTCTATCGGCAACAAGGCAGTCCAGGGGAACATGAAATAACGATCGGTAGTGCTTTCGATTTCCTCGCGCACGGCACGACCGGCGGGAGTTACGCTCAACTCTGCTGCGGAGACATGCACAAAGTCACGCGCCTGCAAGCGCGCCACAACACGGGCATAGTCCTGCCGAGAATAGCCACGCTGCTCGCTGAGCATAGCACTCAGCCCATCCAGATCTGTTGCCTCGCCACGCCACACAAGGGTTAGCACTTCGATGGAGGGGCCATCGAAGCCATGCTCACGCCAAGCAGCAATATGAGCATCGTCGCGAAACCAGAGCAAATCCGTCAAGGATTGGTCAATGTGCATCATCGGTGCTGCATCGGCAGAGGGCGCCAAGCGCTGATTGCCCAGCAAGTGAATTTTATGCGGTGGAGGAGGCGCAGCAAGGGCTGCCTGCACGATGCGCGACAGTAGATGCGCCAGTTGACGCAGGTCTCGCCAAGGGAGAGGAGCCTGGGCAGCGAGTTGTGCCCGTTTTCGCTCAACCCACGTTTCGATTAACTCTACTGCTCTGTCGGTCAGGAGACATTCCTGCTCGTTCAACGCCTGCAGGAAGCCCTTTTCTAGCAAAGCAGTCAGACGCGCCTTACATAATTGCGGTGCAGTATAGGGCAACCATTCTGCCAATAGATCCACAGAAGGTGGGGGCTCGCACAAGTAAGAGCTTACCAGCATGTCCCACTCGGCGGGCAGCAGTCCCGCGTTGTGAAGCATTTCTGCCGTGTCGCTCGGACGGGGCAGAGCAGAAAGAGCGCTCTGCACCAACGCGAACCATTCTTCCATGGCTGTTTTCACCTATGGCGCATTCGTTCTAAGGCGCTCCCTGCGAATAGTGGAAGCCTCGTTCTTCAGCCGAGCAATTCATCGGGTGATTTGTCCTCACCCTGCTCCGACGATGCGGGGGACTCTTCCGGTAGGCTTGTTTCTGCTGCGGACTCCTCTAGGGAAGGTACGGTAGTCTCTGCTGCCTCCCTGCCCTGTTGTGGTGGAGCAGGCGTCTCTTTCGTCGGAGTCGTTCCCTCTAAAGCCGCCTTTGCAGATTCCGCGACTTCTTTCTGGGCTTCTTCCAGCGCGGCCTCGGTGCTCTCTATTTCCTTGCGCAGCTCCGTAGTCAGTTCCTCGGAAGCCTTCCTGAACTCCGCGATGGCCCTGCCAATGTCCCTTGCTATCTGTGGCAAACGGCGTGGACCAAAGATAAGCAAAGCCAAGATCAGAATGAAGAGCAATTCCATGGGACCGATATTAAAAAGATTCACTGCTTATTCCCTCTTGCTTCCTTCTTATCATCCTCTGGCTTCGTTGCCTCGCGGAACTCGCGGATTGCTCTACCCAGGGCAGCGCCGAGTTCTGTCAGCCTGCCCACACCAAAGATTAAGATCACAATCACGAGTATGATCAGCAGTTCTGGTACGCCAAGACGAGGCATCATCCCTCCTTTTCTCAGCCTCACCACCTCATGACATGGGGAATGAGTTGGCTGCGTTACTACTTTATTATACCACCAAATTGCTTTGCTGACAATAGAAAGCAACCTCCCGTAGGTTTCTGACCAGCGGGAGGTTGTACGTATTAGGTACGCGGGACAGTGCCTACAGCCTGCACGCGGATTGCTGATTCGCCTTCTACCGGGCAGACGAACTCGCAAGTGCCGCAGCCAATGCATAGGTCTGGGTTGACGATGGGGTACTTGCCCTTGCGGCCTTCGACTGCGCCCTGTACCAATGCCCCCTCCACGGGACACCTCGTAACACAGAGCAGACAGCGGATGCACTTGTCGAAATCCACCACGGCTGTGCCAATCTTGGCTTTGCGTTTCTCTTCCAGTGGCAGTTTGGGAATGGCTTGGGTCGGGCAGACTTGTCCGCAAGCATTGCAGTCATAGTCACAGTTGCCGATGCGCGGGATAAGCAACGGCGACCAGATGGATTCCAGCCCAGCCTCAAACAAGGCTAGATGCAGAGCATTGTTCGGACAGACCTTGACACACTGGCCACAGCGAATACACTTGGTCAGGAACTCTTCCTCCTTCGCTCCCGGTGGTCGGAGTTGGTAGGGGTTCTTGCTCTTGAGCATATCGGTCTTGAGCAGTGCTGCTCCACCTAAACCAACCACCAGCGAGGCCAGCACCTGCCGGCGTGAGGGATCATAACTGTAGCCGAAACCAGGCTTCGGCTGCGGGCCAAACTTGGTAGCGCCAGACGGACAGACGCCAAGGCAGTCTAGGCACATCAGGCATTCTCCAGGATCGCTGCTCAGATCCTCATAGGCAATGGTATCCATAGGGCAGACTGGGATGCAGCGTCCCCATTCCAGACAGATCTTCTTGTCTATGTAGCGCTTGATCCAGGAGAATTTGGACAGGAAGGCTACCCACGCGCCCAGAGGGCAAAGGTAGCGACACCAGAAACGCTTGGCGAACAAGTTCAGGGCAAGCACGATCACCAAAGGCACTGCCAGCAATGGATGCACCACAGGGCGCAAAGGAATCTCCGCTACGCGCGCAGCAGCCAGTCCCTTGGGAACAGCCACGGGTGCTTGCTTCTGCAGAATGGCCGGAAAGACCGCTCCAGCCAATGGACGGACAAAAATTGTGATGGGATCTAACCACATCAGAGCCAGGCTGCCCAGCAATGCCGCGGCGATGAAGGCAAAGAGCAGGAAATATTTGACCTGGCGCAGTTTGTCAGGGATGCGCGGGTTTTTGTTGGGACCATACAGGTTCAGCACCGTCCCCAGAGGGCAGATCCAACCGCACCAGACCCTGCCGAGCAAAAGCGTGACAACGATGGTGACCAGGCCGGGGATCATATTGGCAATCAAGCGCTTGGAGCCCAGCATGGAGACAAGCGCCATCAGTGGATCGAAGCGGCTGAAGAGGTTGATTGGCAGCGACTCTACTCCCTTTCTGGTGGTGTTCCACACGAGGTACAGGAACAGCGCCAACAGTCCCAACTGCACCACTTGGCGCAGCCGTACCCACAGCCCGCCCACGCCCTTGACCACGATGCCGGGCACATGGGCAATGGCGCCGGTCGGACAATAGGGGATACACTTGCCACAGGTGGCACATTCTGGAGAGGGCTGACCAAAAGGCGTGCTCACTTGGCGCTTTTGGCTGCGATCCACAAGGCCAATCACGTTCTTCTGCGCAACTTCGTCGCACGCACGCACACAGAGCCCACAGAGGATGCAATCTTCCTCCGGATGATCCGTGGGAAAGCTGGCCTTCTCGATGCCATACTGCTTCGCCAGAAGCTGTAATGGCCGCACGTTGGGAGCGCGCGAGAGCAAGAGGTCAATCATCATCTTGCGCGTACGGACAGCTTCGGGGGAATTGGTCTTGACCTCCATCCCCTCTTCCACCGGGTAATCACAGGAAGTGCTGACCACAGAGCGTCCTTTGCGGTTGACCTCAACGACACAAACGCGGCAAGCGCCATACGGCTTGAGGTCGGGATGGCTGCAAAGGGTGGGGATTTCGATGCCCACCTTGCGCGCCGCTTCTAGTATGGTTGTTCCTTCTTCAACCTGTACTTTTTGTCCATCAATAGTGAGTTCTACCATGTGTTGTCTCCTCTATTCTACCTTGATCGCATCGAATCTGCAGACTTCGCGGCAGATGCCACAACGGATGCACTTGCTTGGGTCAATGTGATGGACCTGTTTCTTTTCACCAGTGATGGCGCCTTGCGGGCAATTGCGTAGGCAAACGCCACAGCCGGTGCAGTTCTCGGCGATGATGGAATAGGTGATCAGGTCCTTGCAGACCGCCGCTGGGCAGCGCTTGTCGCGGATATGGGCCTCGTATTCCTCCCGGAAATAGCGGATGGTGCTCAGAACCGGGTTCGGAGCCATGCGGCCTAACGCACAGAGTGAGCCATTGATCATCGTGGTGCCAATTTCTTGCAACCGTTCAATGTCTCCTTCCTGACCCTTTCCATGCACGATGCGTTCCAGGATTTCGTACATGCGTCGGCTTCCTTCGCGGCAGGCAGTACACTTGCCACAGGATTCCTCCATGGTAAAGTGCAGGAAGTAGCGCGCTACGTCCACCATGCAAGTGTCCTCATCCATGACGATGAGGCCACCGGAACCCATGATGGAACCGGCTTCGGTCAGCGCTTCATAGTCCACGGGCAGGTCGAGCAAGCGCTCCGGGATGCAACCGCCTGATGGCCCGCCAGTCTGTACAGCTTTACATCTCTTGCCGCTGGAAATGCCACCGCCAATGTCGTACACGAGATGGCGCAGAGTCGCGCCCATGGGCACCTCCACCAGGCCGGTGTTGTTGACCTTGCCCACTAGCGAAAAGACCATCGTCCCTTTGCTCGTCTCCGTGCCCATTTGAGCGAACCAATCCGCGCCATTGTTGATGATGTGGGGTACCGAAGCCCACGTCTTGACGTTGTTCAGCACGGTGGGGCGCTCCCATAGCCCTTTTTCGGTGGCATGAATGCGCTTCGCGCGCGGCTCGCCAGCATAGCCTTCGATGGAGCGCATCAGAGCACTGGACTCGCCACAAACGAAGGCGCCTGCCCCGCGATGCACCTTGAAGGTGAAATCGAAACCTGAGCCAAGGATATTCTTCCCCAGCAGCCCGTACTCTTCAGCCTGCTCTGCGGCACGGGTGATGTGTTCGACCGCCAGAGGGTATTCATGACGGATATAGATAAAGCCTTCGTGAGCGCCAACAGCGTACGCGCCGATGATGATGCCCTCCAGGATGCTGTGCGGGTTGCCTTCGACCAAGCTACGGTCTTGATAGGCACCTGGGTCGCCCTCGTCGGCATTGCAGATGACATACTTGATATCTCCATCAGCGCGGCGGCATTCTTCCCACTTGCGACCCGTGGGAAAGCCAGCGCCACCGCGGCCACGCAGACCAGAGCGCTTGATTTCCTCAATCACCTGCTCTGGGCTCATCTCGAAAAGAGCTTTGCACAACGCCTGATACCCACCGATGGCAATATAGTCCTGAATCCTGGTAGGGATAATCAGGCCATTGTACTTCATCAAAATGCGGTGTTGTTCGCGGTAGAAAGGGACATCCGGTTCATAGACGATTGGCTCTCCGGTCACCAGATCTTTGTACAGCTTGCGCTCGAGGGGGTTTCCTTTGATGAGCGTCTCAGAGACGATGTCGGGGACATCATCCGCCGTCACGCTCTGGTAAAAGATATGCTGGGGGTAGACGACGACCAAAGGCCCTCGTTCACAGAAGCCATGGCAGCCAGTCATCTTGAGATCTACCTTGTCCTGTAAGCCTTGCTTTTTCAGTTCACGCCCCAGAGCGGCAGTGACTTCTTTCGCACCCAAGGCGCTACAGCCTGTTCCTCCGCATACGGTAATACAGGGTTTGCTTGGATCCCAGCTCGCAAGTATGGACTGGCGCCACGCTTCGAACTCGGCTCGTGATGTTAGCCTAGGCATTGGTAGCAACCTCCTCTCCCGAGTATTTAGCGAGCACGCGCTCCACCTTGCTGGCAGCCATCTTGCCATAGTACTGGCCATCCACAACCATCACGGGGCCCAGGGCGCAGCAGCCCAGGCAATTGACGGTGTCAAAGGAGAAGCGCCTGTCCTTGGTCGTTTCCCCCGGCTTTATGCCGAGCAAGCGCCCCACCTGGTCTGCGACAGCAACGCCGCCACGTACGTGGCAGGCAGTACCCAAGCAGACCGTGATGGAATGCTTGCCGCGCGGCTCCAGGCTGAAAGCTCTGTAGAACCTGGCGACTTGATACACCTGTATCAGAGGTAACTTCATCTTCTGCGCTAGATGCTCCAAAGCTTCACGAGGCAAATAGTTGTACTCGCCCTGGATGTCCTGCAGCATAGCAGTCAGAGCACGCTGTTCCGCTCCATGCTTCTCGATGATGGCATCCACTTTGTTCACATCGAACATGCTCTTTGTTCCTCCTTGTCAATGTAAATAGTCGTGTTCAAGATATTGACTTGTAGCAAAGCAGTTGGGGTACAGACTAGAGCCAGGGACGATTCTGCTGGCCCCATGGGCATGCTGCGACGCAGTTCGAGCAATCTGTGCCGCCATTGGCACGCCAGAACAGGTAGCAGTTGCCCACGTTCACCGTCCAGCGCAAAATGCCTGGCCGGTTGGAGATGGAAGTCCGCTCCAGCGAACGCTCGCCAAAGGGGATGGCCTTCGCGGGGCAGGCATGGGCACAGAAAAGACACATCTCGCAAAAGCGCTGCATGCCAAAGTCAATGGGTTTGTCTGTTGCCAGCGGCAAGTTTGTCAGCACCTTGCAGAGGCGTTGCCGTGGTCCGAATTCGGGCGTGAGTAGCAAGCCTAGCCGGCCGATTTCGCCCAAGCCGGCATCAATGGCTAGTGGAATATTCTGCATCGTGTCATTTCCAGAGGGCACCGCTTCGTAACCCAAAGCACGGATGTACTTGGCTAGCTTGGCCGTTACTTCCGCCATCTTCGAATAAATCAGCGCCGTTGCCGCACTGGCTTCAAAGCCAGGGGACTGATTGATGCAGGCAAAGTCCATCTCCAGCCCCATCACAATGGCATATTTGTACGGGATTTCCAGTTCTCCATATTCGCCGGTTTCGCGGTCATAGTAATGCGAGTATACCCATAGCGGGTTGATTGCGCAAATCCCCACCAGGTCGGCGCCGTAAAAGCGTGCCACGGTCTTGATATGCTCCGACATCTCTGCTTTGTCGGTCACGGGTAGGCGTTCCGCACTCACTGGGTCGTCCCACCCATACAGCCCGCCATATCCGTGCACATGGCCACTGTAGCCGCGGTAATTGGGCGCCAGGCTGCCGGCGACGTCGTCCGCATAAATGGCACCAGCGACTAGCGCTCTGCCCTTGATCATTTCCTCCACTGTCTCGCGCCTTGGCCGCAACGTTACTTTGCTAATCTGTTCCTGGTAATCCTTATCCCACATCACACGCGAGAAGACGGTATTGCGCTGGTCAAAGCGCGCCACCTGGTCAGTCAGGAAACGGGCATAGGTGGGTTGGTCCACGCGCCGGGCTCCGGGAATCTTGCGTGCATGCTTCGCCAGGATGTGCTTGACGAGCTCCTCCTGCGTGGAGAAGCGCTCTGTACAAGAAGGGCAAGCCCACATGGCTGGTTCCCACATCACCGGCGTGGGAGTTGGCTTGGGCCAGGTAATGGTCGGCGTAGGCGTCATGGGCGGTAGGGGTGTTGGCACCCATTCGGGGGTTGGCACCTCGGCGTCTTCACCGGCGATCTGACTAGGTATGAATGTGGCTGTAGGTGTAGGGACAGGAGTAGGGGCCGCTGTAGGCGTTGGAGAAGGTGCGCAAGCAGCCAGTGCTTCGGCTGCTCCCAAAGACAAGCCCAAAAGCGTAGCGTAGCGGATAAAGCTACGTCGGCTGAGCCGGCCCTGCCGCCATTCAGCCAACAATTGGTTGATCTCATGAAGCATAATCTATCCTGTTATCTCCGATATGTCGTTTTGAGTTGCACCACAGCGCTCCCATTGGCTTTGCGCCGACCACACTCCGCCCAGGGCTGGTAGCCTCAAACCCATCTTCACTTCCGGCGCGGTTGCATGATACTGTGCAGCAAGCTGGCTAGCAAGGCTACTATACCACCCGCTCTTGTCAGGTACAGCCCTGTGCGCAGCCGAGTGCTCACTTCCACTTTGGCAAAACCACCATAGTCACCAATGCCATGGCCCTGGATGGGCACATTGAACCCCTCCGCGACCTCAGCAATTCTGCCCAGGAAGCGCGAGACCCCCAGCAGGATAGCAATGCCTCCGAGGGCAATCAGGATCCGTCCAGGCCAGCCGCGCAATACACTGCCCAATGCAACCAGAACCACGGCGCCAATCAATACCCTGGTCAGAAGGAGCATCTGCGGACTGCGTTTGTAGCCCAAGAGTTCACGGAGCGGGCCCACGATCTGATAAACATAAATATCGCTTTCATTGCCAAACAAGGTCAGGCTCCACCAAGGGCGGGTAATGCCCATGACCATGAGAACCACTGCCACGAGAGCCAGAAGATTGGGGAAGGAGAGCCATCGTTTCATCCGTCACTCCTTGCGATCTAGTCAATCAGACGTGTGAAAAAGCGTACAAATGCTTTCGAGCGCGCCAAGCGGATCATCTGTTCCCTCAGCGCCTTGTGCCGCGATAGCCGCGAAGCCAATTTGCGCCTCAGCCCGAACTTTCGGATACGCGCTCGCGACGGCGTAATATACCAATAATAGGGAGAAATAACAGGTTTCCATTTACCACTAACCAGTTTGATGATTTCCAGCGCCGCCAATGTCCCGGTAATCCAGACAATGGGACAAATCTGGGCATGCGGGAGCTTGCCCTCCACCCATTGCGCGAACCAGTCCTCCCTCCACTGACCTTCTGTAACATAATACAAGAGAAGCCACCGCGCGTCCGGGCGCGTAGTATACTCCTGCAATTCATGATAGCCAAATCCATAGGGCATCACCAAGCATTCGGCCACGGTGGGGCTGTCCGCAGTGAAGACGGAGACGCGTCCCAATGCGCCCACGGGATAAGCCATCACGGCGGGCTTGGATTTGCGAATGATTTCCAGCGCCATCAAGCTTAGTGGCCATTCATCCATCGCCGGGGCGATGACATCGCCCAGTTTGGCAATCTCTTCGATTTCATCGTATACCAAGGCGCGCTCATAGACCGTAACATCAGCCTCTGGATTAATGCAACGTATCTGCTCTTCGATACAACGCGCCTTGTTCTTGCCAATGTTCTCGCAAAAACAGGCAATCTGCCGGTTCATGTTCGAAGGTTCGTAGCTTTCAGGGTCCATAAGCACCAAGTGGCTGATACCCATGCGTGCCAGAGCGACCGCAAGTACCCCGCCGATACCGCCACAGCCAGCAACTACTACTCTGGCATCCCTGATGCGGCGCTGTTCCTCTTCCGTGAAGATGCCATAATTGCGGTAGAAGAATTCATTATAATTCCACGTCCTTTGTTCTTGCATTATCACACCTGCAGTTTCATATTAAAGTTATGGACTGTCGCCCACGCCGGCCTGCGATTTTTCCTCGCGAGTTATGTGAGACCGTTTGGCTGCGTCAGATGCTTCAGCTGGCCTCAGCATGACAAATGGGCCATCAACGAATCAGGCAACAGACGGATCTAACTACAACATGCTATTCGTTTATTCGTGTCCCCATTCGTTGACGGCGCACAACCACATACGCAAAGGGCCCCAACCCGATGGAGTACACAGGTTGGGGCCCTCATGTGCTTCCTCGGGACTAGCCAGACCTAGCGCAGTTTGGCGGCGTACGGTTCGGCGATGTCGTCAATGCCAAGGGCTTTGAGCGTGTCGGCGAGAGGCACGCCCTTGTCCTCGCTCCAGCCTCTGGTCTTCCAGTAAGCGGGCAGGGCTTCATTGAATAACACCTCTGGCTTGCCCTCGTACGCCACACGCCCCTTGCCGATGCCAGTGGGCAGTGGATCGTAGAACCAGCGAGGCGGGAAGAGGTTAAGGTTATCCCATTCTTTCTTCGGGTCCTTGATCCCTTGCGTCGTGAGGTTAAAGATCCTGGCCAGGGCATAGGCGCGGGCGCCGACCTTGGGTACGTCGTCCTCAGTAAAGTCGGTCCAGCCGGTGGCTGCCTGCACCATGGCCGCGATCTTGCCCGCCCAGTTGCCAGCAGCGAAAGAGCATATGACCAAGGAGTTGTGCGTGGCCTGGGTATTCTGCCCGGCAATGGCGGCGGGATAGTCCTTCTTCATGAACCCGGCGCCGCCGCCTCCGGTGTGTTCGCAGGGCCGCTCCACCGTCACGTACTCCAGAGCGTCCTTGTCAAAGCCGCGGACGTCGTGCGCGGGCTGGGTATAGCGATGGCCAGTCATGGAGTAATTCATGATCTCCGGCTTGCCCTTCTTTTCGGCAAAGTACTTGGCCGTCTCGTAGGTGCCCTTGGCCAGCACAGCGCCGATGCCTTCCTTGTGCGCGATCTTCTTGATAATGGCATCCACGGCATGGACATCGCCCCATTTGAGGTTGATGCCATCCAGATCGGCTGGGGTGATGAGGTTGCGCTGGATGAGCTCCATCAGCATAGCCAGCAGCGCGCCACCCTCGATGTAGTCGAGTCCATTGTTGTCATGGAGGAAGGTGGTATACTGGGTCTTGGCGAGGGCTTCCATCAAATCCCAGTGGTCACCCTTCCACTGATCGCTGGGCGTGGTGCCTTCCAGTTCGCAGTAACCCAGGTTGCCGCCAACCATGCCCATGGCCTCCCAGTCGGGCATGTCGGTGATGACGCCGTCCATGAGCGGGTCCTTGCTGGTGATTTCAGTGAGGTACATGCAGTGCAAGGTGCAGCCAGGGCAGGCCATCTGCTTGACAAAGCTAGCGGCATCCATCCACGGCCCTTCCAGTGCTTTGACAACCATCGGATCCGCCCAGGCGCCCCACTGCCAGTTGCGGATGGGGAAGGCATCCTCAGCGTTCGCGCAGCGGGCGCCGATGCCGGCTGTGCCGAAGGAGCGCCAGAAGTAGTTGGTGGCTTCGGAAGCCTGAATCTCTTTGGCCAGTTGCAGGAACTTGCCTTTGTCAGCCAGCATGTGTCCCTTGGTGCCGCGGATGACGATGCCCTTCAGATTCTTGGAGCCAACAATCGCCCCAGCGCCGTAGCGGCCATGGGCGCGCGCACCCTCGGTGATGACGTTGGCGTACCAGACGCCGTTTTCGCCGCCGGGGCCGATGACCCAGGCCGCCGCCAGCCGTTTGGCGCCGATGCCCTTGCGCTTGACCGGGCGCAGCGCTGCCCACTCTGGAGTTAGATCCCGGTCGGTGAGGATACTCTCACGCCACTCGTTGGGCGCTAGCACCGACTTGAGCAGTTCCAATTCCGCCTCTTCGGTGCCCATGCCCCAGATATGGCTGGCATCGCGGATCTCGATGTTGTCGTCTACCACCGCGATGTAGACGGGCTTGTCCGACTTACCCACAACCTGGATGCCGTCCCAGCCAGCAAACTTGAGTTCTGCCGCTGCGCGGCCACCCGACGTCGTGACGGTCATAAAGTTGTACGCGCTCTTGGTGACGATCACGGACCGAGCATTGGGCCCTATGCCGGTCACCGGCCCGATCATGAACTGCACCATGTTCTGTGGGCTGAACGGCTCCACCTTGGGGTCAATAAGGCCTTCCGCGACCATAAAGTAGAGCCCGAGCGCCTCGCCGCCGAGGAATTTCTTGTATACATCAACTGGCGGCTCGACGACTGTTACTTTCTTTGTGGTCAGATCCACACGTGCGATCTTTCCTGTAGCACCCTTTAACTCGGCCATTATACGTCCCTCCTCTCCGCGAACAACTTGGCATAGGTAAGTTCAAAGTACTCTTCTGGCGTTTGTGCCCAATAGCGGCCGTTGGTCTGCAACGGTACGAACAGCAGCGCGCCAGGCTCTGGGCAGACCTCGACGCAGGTGGGCAACCCGCCGCAACGCGTGCAGATTTGCGCCTTCTTCTCGATGGGGTCAAAGGAGATGCCGCTGCCGAACTGGTCCTCGCAGACCTCCAGACAGCGCCCGCAGAGATCAAGGCCAAGGCACAGGTCGCGGTCTACGTTCAGGTAGCCCATGCCGGTGTAGCCGGGCTTGCCCTGCCCTTCGGGCACCACTGAAATCGCTCCCTGTGGGCAAACCTGCTCGCACGGCGCTTTAGTTGAGCCTTCCGCCCACTCAATCAGGCGGCAGTCCTGGCAGACGTTGATGATATCCACGTACTGCGAGCGCATGGGGCGAATGCGGGAGAATTCCAGGTTGACACCCTTGGCGGCTTCCTCCGGGAAGTACTCCGTGGCCCACTTGTCAGCGCAGGCTACCGCGCAGATGAGGCAGCCGGTGCAGATGGCGGGGTTAAAGCGCAGCATGTGCCCAGCCAAAGCTTGCTTCTCGGCTGCGGGCGGTGGAGCCGTGGGGGCAACTGTGGGCGGTGGTGGTGCCGTTGTAGGCGGTGGTGCCGTTGGTGGTGCCACTGTAGGCGGCGCCACGGTCGGTGTGGGCTTGGGCGCGCAGGCAGCCAAAGCCTCCGCCGCTCCCAGCGACACACCCAGCAACGTCACATAGCGCAAGAATTCACGTCGGCTGATCACGCCCTGCCGCAATTGCTCCTGCAGTTCCGAAATTCTGTCCTGCATCTTTTGTGACATTTCTTTCCTCTCCTCCTCCAAATTGATCAAGAAATGTAGCGTCTACGTACGGACGTCCAAAGGGTTCTACTGCCTGCACACCACCTCCTCTCTGAGTGTGAATCTGCAAACGCTGCCCAATTCCCTCCATAAAATTCAAGAAGGAGGCAAATAGCCAATCGCTAACTCGATTGGAATTCGCCTCCTTCGCAAACACGGCAGGCACAGGAATTGCTCCCCGTACCCTAACGCCCGTTCCTCCCAGGGGGAGGAGACAGGTCGGAGGCTGTGACCCCTACGACACAGCACTTCTCTTAAGCCATCTCCCAGGTACACTGTCAGGAGAATGCCTCAGGCGCGCTCAGCGCGAACTCGGTTGCACTATGATTTTTGAATTTGCAAGATAATTATAGCACATTTCGATTGATTTGTCAAGAGGCCGCTGCGCTTGCTAGGGGATGACAAGCCCCTTTCAGGGGCTTTGTTCGTAGTGAGCGCTTTAGCGCGCACTACGAACCCAACAGGAAAGGCGGCTAGAAAAGCCGTCCTAACTCTTCATGCTCCAGGCGGACAACAATCCGCCGTCATCCCTGGTTCAGCGCAGAGCACGCTGAGGATGCAGAGACGCATAAGTTTTTCTCCGCGTGCTCTGCGGTGAAAATCGGGGTTTATGCTACCTCTATCCCGCGCTCGCGCAGCAGACGGTGCAAGTGCTCCAGATTTTCGGTGCGCACTTCCAACAGGCATCCACGTGTGTCGGCGGCAAAGCGCGACAAAAGCGGCGCCAGTTCCTCATCGGCGAGCAGTTCTTCCGCTGTAGCGGCATCCTTCACCTCTAATAGCACTGTCTTTTGCAACGCCGCTTTGCCATAGTAGCGACCCCAAGCCTTGATGCGCCGTTGCAATTGTGCCGGCAGTGGCCCATGCTGCAGAGCGGCCAAGCGCTTCAGATACTCGTGCACGCTCATGCCAGAAGCCAGCGCCCGCGTCACTGATGACTCGGTCACGTAGAAACGTCCATCCCGCTGCTCCGCCAAATCCTGCAACAACTTCTCCAGCAGCAAGTCAGGGCCGGCATGGACAGGGCGCAACTCCCCTTCGGGAGTGGCCTGCACGCGCCCAAGACAGGAATCCTGCTCTGTGCTCAAAGCGGGCAGCATTCCGCGCTGAAGGAGCAGTTCGCGCAAGGCTACCGCACGTCCCCTTTTCACCAATGCTACGGTAGGCGTCAGGCGCCGCTCCAGATGCGTCTGCACGGCAGAGTCGTTCCACAGTGCATCGAGCGCTTCCGGGTTGGCCGTTTGGCAGAGCGCGACCGTGTGGTGAAAGATAATGCGTTCGTGTTGCTCGCTCCATTCCTGCAGCGTGCGCAGGACGTTCTGCGGCAATGGGGCATGCGTTTGCTCCTCGAGGAAGGCGATAATCTGCGGCACGGACAGGCCATACCTTTGCCCGCGATAGACCGTCTCGCGCGAGAGCACATAGGCAAAGGCGCTGCGATCCACCTTCACGCGGTCGGCAAACATCTCCAATCTGGCCAGAATCACCTCCGGGACTGGCCCCAAGGCAAAGACCTCGAAATTGGGCTGCACGATCACCTTGGTCTCAGCTGGTGGAGCCTCTGCTGCCTTTTTGGGGGCAATGCCCAATACGCGTGCGCCACTGGCATTCACGCGAAAAGCCAGCAGGCGGTTTCCGTCCGCTGAGATGTCCACCAATCCCAGCCAGTGCAATGGCCCGCTCAATGCCCCACCGACAAACGCCGCTTCGACCTTGGCAAACCAGCGATCCTGCTCCATCTCGTGATTGACATCCTGGTAGTAACGTCCTCTGGCAGGCAACTCCCGCGACTTGAAGAGCAGCCGCGGCGTAGTGATGGCCAAGCGGCTTAGGAAGCGATCCGCAGAGAGCCAGGTTTCAACCGGCACATGCCGCAGTTGCTCCAGCAAGAGACCGCGTGCGCGTGGCAAGTCAATGTCAAAAGCAGACACTCCCAGATGCGTCAGTTCGCTCCATTGGGTCAAGCGCTGCCATGCCTCAAGACAGGCGCGCACGCGTTCCTCGATGGGCTTTTCCCAGAATTCGGGCACCTGGCTTGGCTCACCGGAGGCACGCACTTGCTCCCGTTCGCAGAGCAACAGCCCCAGTTCCTGCAACAGCATACGCAGAAAGTAGAGGTGGGGCGCTTCGCTCTCGTTATTCGCGCTTTCCAGCGCATGGTTCGGAAAGAGCAACTGCTCGTTGATGCTGCGCAACGCCCGTTTTTGGAGCAATCCAGCCTGGGTCAGAGGCAACGGTTTGGCGCGCACGATGCTCCAATAGAGGAACAACTCCCTTTGTGCGAGCGCTGTGTCGGTCTCTTCTACTGGAGCAGGCAGGCTACCCCGGCCCCACTCCAGCGAAGGCAATTCGGGACGGGGCAAATACTGGCGCAGGGGTTTCGGCACGATCAGGCGTTGCCCTGGAGCAAAGCCCAGTTTGGCGTTCAGCGGCCACAGCAACTCAGCGTTGCTGCTGAACACTAGCCCGCGTAAGGTCAAACGAGCGATGACATCCTCAAAATAATCCCCGTTGCATGCATAGGGATCGTTGATGTTGCTCTTTTGCCACCCTTTGGAAAGGGGCTGCGCTTGCACAATGCCCTCGCGCTGCAGTTCTTCGCGCAAGGACACTGTGTCCGCTTCGCCACCGTGCAGCAGCAAACGATCCAGGACAGCCCGTTCCAGAGGGCGAAGGGCAGCCAGCACCTGCGCGATGCGCTCCGGCGTGAAAAGCCACTTGCAAAGTGCCTCAATCAACTCGCGCTTGCGCAATTTATGCCCTTGCGCATCCACCGTGTCAATGTGGTTGAACTCGGCGATGCGTGCCAATGCCTCGTAGTGATAGCCATCCAAGATTTCGTGGAGCATGTGAGCCATGCGTTGCTCTCACCTCATCTCTTTCGGCGTATACCCTTTGGTGGTGAATGCCTGCAGCAGTTCATCCACAGCATCCTCCGCCACGAGCACCAGGCGCGGTGACAGCTTGGCCACGATGTATTCCCGCAACGGAGTGCTTGCCTCCAGTTCCAGCAGGGCGATATCGTCGCCCAGTTCCAGCAGTGCAAATCCTTCGTAGAGCCGCACCTGGCCATACCGCGCCCACCATTCAGCCAGTGCCTCGCGCAAGGAAGCAGGGAAAGGCACGGGCATGACTTTTTCCCAGGTACCAAGCAGGTCATCCAGCAACTCACCACGCTCGAAAGTGGCGTATGCTGTGCGCATATCCAACCGATAGACAAAGCGGGTCGGCGTTGCCTCTTCCAAACGCGCGATGCGCCCCAACAATGTGTGCGCCTGTGGCGGTACAGTTCCAGGATGCACCACGATGGCCAGGTTTGCCTCGTCTATCGTGACTGGCTCGCCCAAGGGCAATTCCTCTGGGGCGGGGCTGGGACGGTTCCACATCCAATCCGCCAGTCCGTGCATGCGCACCGCGACCAACTCGCCGTCTTTTCTGCTCAGTTCGACAAAGCCCAGCCAGAATAGCGGGCCTGTCAGTAGGGCGCGCAAGAAGCCGCCTTGGGCTGCGCGCCAATCCTGCTCATTCTCCGTCTTCAGTTCGCGTTTGTCCCCACGCCAGGACAGTCCCCACAGGTTCTGAAGCCAGGTCTGCCTCTGTATGTCCAGAATGGCTGAGAAATGGGGCCACAACAAGCGCAATGCCGCTTCCATATCCGCCAGCAAGCACCAGCCTTCTTCTCCTGCCGTCGCCAGAAAGCGTAGCAATATATGGCGCATGCGGAGCAGTTGGAAGCGAAACTGCTCGTAGGTGAAGAATGGGATAGGCCTGCGCCATAACGTCAGACGGCGGTCAGCGCGCAGCAGCATGTCCAGTTCGCTCCATCTCTGCATGGACAGATAGGTCTGCAGGATCCATGCATATTGTCGGTGCTTGGGGTTGGATAGAAAATCGTTCATCAATGCAGGACGAGCAAGCAGGTATCCCTTTTCCCCGCTGACCAGTTCCAAATCGCATAGCAAGTGGCACAAAAACTCCACTTCCTCGACATCGCCACCCGTCAGGGGTGCGAGTTCCGACAGAACTGCATCGTCTAACAAGCGAACTGAGGCAGGCACGGACATTCCATACTGCAGGGAGTTCATCCACTCGCGGTTTTTCCCCAGCCTGATCTCCGCTTCCTCTGGTTCGTAGGGCCAATTCCCCAAAGCCGGCGTGTGATGCTTGCGGGATGGGGGTTTAGGAGGGGAAGGCAAAGTAAGTGGCTGCTGAGCGATGCGCTCCCACACTGCGTACAGGAGATGCACGATGTCATCGCGCTTTTGAGACTGTATCTGATCGGTTGGCGCTTGCGCTATCTGCGCACACCAACCCAACAAGGGTGGTACATGCCGTTGCACTTCCCATGGAAATAGGTAACGCAGCGAGCCATCAGGTGAGTTGTGCCAGCGGAGCAATAGCCCCCAGCGCGCCAGATCGGACAGCAGCCCTGCCGCCTCCACAGGCTTGAGCACTGGACCTGCTGCGCCGCGCAGCGCGGTGATGGCTTGTGCCAGGGTCGTGGGGGCAATGCCGTTGCCCTCTTCCACCACAAAAGCCGCACGCAACGCCTCGCGCAGCGCATCCGGCAAGGAAGTCACGGCGCGAGCGATCTCGGTGGGGTTGACAAGCAAGGGAGCCAGTGCCGTGCGGTAGTCCGCCTTGGTGCTGCCCTTGATCCGCCACTCCCGCAGGCGAGCGATCTCGCGCAGTTCGTTGAGCGAGAGCTGCTCGATCAGGTCTGACAGGATGGACTTGGTTTCTCGGGCAGCACCGCCTTCGTCAGCCTGCCACCAAGGCTGTTCGCTCAAGGGTGAAGCTTCCTGAGGTGGAGCGGGCGCTACAGCAGGCTGGGACACGGTTGTCTCCTCTTCTTCTACCACTTGGAAAGACTCTGGTCGGTGGACCCACTGCAGCAAGACCGCACCGATGTGCTTGCAGACGGCGGTTTCGGCAAAGGGGCAGGTGCAAGACGCCAAAATCATGCCCTCGCGCGCCTCAACGCGCACGGAGTACAGTTCCGTACCCTGTACTTCTGCCTCCAACACAGCACCGATGCGCCGGGGATTCAGCACGCGGTGATCGCGATAATACGCGTAGGCACGCTCGTAAATCTTGCCAAAGAGCATGTCTGCGATCCGAACTTCATCTAGGGCATACAGATTATCCAAATCAGAGGTCTTCATCTGGCTGTTTCTTCTCTATCTAAACCTGACAGGTCTAGTTCCCTCCCGGGCCTGCCATCAGAGCTTTGGGACGTGCCGGACGGGGCTGGAGTGCGAGCACGGTTGGTTGCCATTGCGGTATTTCGTCCTCGTAGAGGATCTCATAGCGATAGCCCTGCTCGGTCAAGAACAGTTGCCGTTTGGCGGCATAGTCCTGATCGCGCGTATCGCGCGTGACCAAGGCGTAGAAGTGAGCCAGCAGGCCATGGCGCTTGGGACGCAGGATGCGCCCCAGACGCTGTGCTTCCTCCTGCCGCGAGCCAAAGGTGCCGGAAATCTGAATGGCGACGTTGGCATCGGGCAGGTCTATGGCAAAGTTGCCCACCTTGGAGACAATCAGGCATTTGATCTCGCCCCGCCGGAAGGCGTCGTACAGTTTCTCTCGCTCGCGCACAGTGGTCTTGCCTGTGATCAACGGATAGCCGTAGCGATCGGCTACCTCCTGCAGTTGCTCCAGGTACATGCCGATGATGAGTACGCTGTCATCCTTATGTTTGGATAGCAACTGGTCGAGAACGAGCAATTTGCGCGGATTCTCTGCCGCCACGCGGTACTTGTCACGGTCATCGGCCAGCGCGTAGAGCAGGCGCTGGTCATCTGGGAGCGGGATGCGCACTTCGTGGCACTCGGCGGTGGCGATCCAGCCCTGGCGCTCCAGGTCTTTCCACGGGGCGTCGTACTTCTTTGGGCCAATGAGCGAAAAGACGTCCGTCTCGCGTCCATCCTCGCGCACAAGCGTCGCGGTCAGTCCTAGGCGCCGCCGTGCCTGGATTTCGGCTGTGATGCGAAACACCGGTGCGGGCAGCAGGTGCACCTCGTCGTAGATGATCAGACCCCAATCTTCCTCGTTGAACAGGGCAAAGTGCGGGAACTCGTCCTCTGTTTTCTTGCCCTTGACTCGCTGCCGGGGGTGGTAGGTCATGATTTGGTAGGTGCTGATGGTCACCGGGCGCACCTGCTTGCGCAGTCCTGTGTACTCCCCTATGGCATCTTCGGGCAGGTCTGTTTTGTCCAGCAGTTCGCTGATCCACTGCCGCGCGGCAACGGTGTTGGTGGTAAGGATGAGGGTTGCGCACTGCAGTTTCTCCATTACCGCCATGCCAACCATGGTCTTGCCTGCTCCACAGGGTAGCACAATGACCCCGCTGCCGCCTTGTGGCCCCCCTCCAGCGTAGAAGGCGCCTGCGGCGTCCAGTTGATAAGGGCGAAGGACAAAAGGCTCTCCGCTGCGCGTAACCTGGCGCAGGGAGAAATGCAATGGCGCACCCTCCACATAGCCAGCCAGGTCCTCGGCAGGGTAGCCAATCCAGACCAGTGCCTGCTTAATGTGACCCCGACGGAGAGGATCCACCATGAGGCGGAAGGGGTTGACCTGCTTCAGGATATAAGGCTGGAGGCGCTTGTGGCGAGCCAACTCCGTCATCAAAGCAGCATCGTGCGATTCCAGGAACAACTTCGTATCCTCGCGGATGAGCCGCACACGGCCATAGCGCGAGATATAGTCCACGATGTCCACGCGCACATTGTCGGGCACGGGGTACTTGCTGTACGCATTCAATGCGTCGAGGATGGTGTCGGCGGTCATGCCCGCCGCGGCTGCGTTCCACAGTGACAATGGGGTGATGCGATAGGTATGGACGTATTCAGGACTTTTCTCCAGCTCGGCAAAGCGCGCCAAGTGATCGCGTGCTTCCTCGTAGAGGGGGTTGTCCACCTCCAACAGCACGGTTTTGTCGCTCTGCACGATGATGGGTTTGCCCGAAGTGCTGCTCGTGCTCAATCTTGCCTCTGCTCTTTCCTCATGCTTGATATACGGGATGGGTCAGAATATTATAGTGAAATGTTTTGTTCAAGTCAAATTTTCTGAGGATGTTGTCCGCCTGGAGCGTGAAGGGGTAGGGCGGCTTTTCTAGCCGCCTCTTTCTGCTCGACGTGGGCAACAGCCCACGCCAGGGAACGGCGGGCTGTTGTCCGCCTGGAGCGTGAAGGGGTAGAGACGGCTTTTCTAGCCGCCCCTTTCCTGTTGGGTTCGTAGTGTGCGCTTCAGCGCGCTCGCTTGGCTTTACACGCCCACATCCCGCCAATGGAAGGCGACCAGAGCCACCACGGCCAGCATGACCGTCACCCCGACTAGAACCGCGGCGTGACCGACGTCGAGTCCGTTGCTCAGCGGGTCAGCGCCGATGTAGTAGTAGAAGAGGGACAGCTTGCGATATGGCTTGAGCGTGTCCGTGAGGGGCGCCAGCGAATTGAGGAAGTAAGCTGCCACTGCCAATGCGCTGGTCACGCCTGCGCTCAGCCCACGCCTACCACGAATGCTGCCCAGAGCCAGGGCCAACGTGCCGAAAGTCAGGCTCAGGAGCCATAGGCTCACAAAGGCCTGTGCCAGGTATGCAAAGTTGATCTCCAGCTCGACAAACTGCACGCTCGCCAACACCCCAAGCCAGACGACCCCTACCAAAGCGCCGCTCAGGACAAGCAACGCAGCCCATTTTTCCAGCACCACGCGCCAGCGCGGGATGGGGTTGGCCAGCAGCAAATCCAAAGTGCCCCGCTCCTCTTCCCCGGCAATGGCCGCACTGCCAAAGCCAATGGTGAAGATGAGGAGCAACATGGGCATCGTGAAAAAGAACATTTCTGTGTTGAGATAGCCCTCTGGTGAGGTAAAGTCGGTTAGCTCACCCATGAAAGTGGCTCTCAGCGCCGGAGGCAACTGTTGGATGTACTCGTTCACGAAAGCGCCTCGATCGCGGAAGCCAGGGTAGAACCAGATAAGATACATGACCAGGATCAGTAGACCCAGCACCCACCAAAACATGGCCTTACGCTGATCGCGCAGATTCTTCACGAACACGTTACGCAACATCGCGCCCCTCCCCAGTGTTGTAGTACGCCAGGAAGATCTCCTCCAGGCTTGGCTCCTGGCTGATAACGTTGATGACCTCGAACTGTGCCGCGGCTTTGATGAGCGCATCCACGCTCCCTTTAATGGTACAACGCACTACATTGTCCGTCACGTGCAGATCGTGAACCCCACTCAATTGGGAGAAATGATAGGACGCAACTGGTTCGGCAAAGTGAATCTCCAATCGGCGCAGAGCGCGTGTTTTCAATGTGGCAATTTCCTCCACTGCGATGAGCTTCCCCCTGCGGATGATGCCCACGCGGTCGCAGATGCGTTCCACTTCAGGCAAGATATGCGAGGAAAGGAACACCGTTCGCCCTTCCTTTCTGGCTTCCGCTACTAGGCGGTAGAATTCCTGTTGCACCAGCGGGTCCAATCCCAGCGTTGGCTCGTCCAGGATGAGCAACTCTGGTTTGTGCATGAATGCCTGGATAAGACCGAGCTTTTGCTTATTGCCGTGCGAGAGGATGCGGATGGGCTGTGACAGGTCTGACCCTAGCCGCTCGGACAACTCCTCCACAAAGCGCCATTTCACACCGCCACGCAGGTATCCCATATAGCGGAGGAATTCGGCGCCGGTCAAGTTATTGTACAGCGCCAGTTCGCCGGGCAGGTAGCCCACAAGGCGGCGGATCTCACGACTACCCCGTCGTGTGTCCAGTCCGAAGATGGTAGCATGACCGCGCGTCGGGCGGATGAAATCCAGCAGAGTGCGGATGGTGGTCGTTTTGCCCGCCCCATTGGGGCCAAGGTAGCCAAACACTTCTCCTTGCTGAATCTCAAAACTGAGATCAATGATGCCACGTCGCCGCCCATAGAACTTGGTCAGGTTTTCCGTGTGTATGACGATGTCGTTCATGAAACCTCCTTTGCCTGTGACCTCTGTGCTGAAACGTCGCGGATGAAATGGGGTACTTGAGCAGGAATCTCAAAGGACAATTCCACAAGTCCGCGGTACCGTCCGTTTTCATACCAGGGGGACTGGTAGATGAGCTTGTGCACGCCGCCTTTCTCGATGGTATAGATGTTCGTGGATTGCGTTTCCATCAAGCGCTTGAGTTTGGTGCGCGCTGGCTCCGGATGGCAATCGAGCAAATTGGTCCCGATCAATTTCCGGCCGCCTTCTTTGGCAAAAACCTGTGCAGCGCGATCGTTCATCTCCAGGATGATGCCTTGGTCATCGCAAACGGTGATGGCAGCTGGGAATTCCTCGATCCAGCGATGGCTTGTCATGTTGCACCTCCAGGGGGATTATAAAGCGCTGATTCAAAACAAGCAAAGCAGTCCGTAGGGCGGCTTTGCTAGCCATCCTTGCTCGGCATGGGCAACAGCCCACGCCACGAGAAGCCCCTGAAGGGGCTTGTCATTTTTAGCCAGGGATTTCAATCCCTGGCGCCGATGAGCGCTGTAGGGGCGCAATTGAATTACGCCCCCCTACTCGGCGTGGGCAACAGCCCACGCAAAAAGCCCCTCTCCTACAGCGTAGGAGAGGGGCTGGGGGTGAGGCAATCCAAGCGCTGAAGCGCTCACTACAAACCCGCCAGGGGACGGCGGACTGTTGTCCGCCTAGAGCAAACCCTGCCGTTTGTGGTGGCTCGCAATGATGGTTAGATTCGTGGTTTGGAAAGTGCACTATTTTGCCCTAGAATAGCCTCGTTATCACGCTGGCACAAGGACGAAGAAAAAACATGGCAGAAGAGTCATCGCAGCTCAATTGGCGACGCAACTTGTACGTGGTGTGGTTGGCCGAAGTACTGGCACTCATGGGCTTTGATGCGGCACTACCCTTTTTACCCTATTATGTGCAAGAGTTGGGCATCACAGGGCCTGGGCAGGTGGAACTGTGGACTGGCTTGCTCTATTCGGCGAATGCCATCTCCATGGGCATCATGGGGCCCATCTGGGGTTCGCTGTCCGACCGCCTGGGGCGGAAACTGATGCTGCAGCGCGCCATGTTCGGCGGTGCTTTGGTCCTTGGGGCGATGGCTTTTGTGCGCAATGTCCACCAGCTTCTCGTGCTGCGCGTCTTGCAGGGTGCGGTAACAGGCACGGTGGCGGCATCCTTCACCTTGGTGGCTGCCGGCACGCCAGGTGCCATGCGCGCGTTCGCTTTGGGCATGCTGCAGATGGGCGTTTACTTGGGAGAATCGCTCGGCCCAGCGGTGGGCGGATTTGTAGCAGATATCTGGGGCTACCGGGCATGTTTCCTCATCACGGGGGTCTTACTGGGGGCAGGTGGACTGCTGGTAGCGGTGATGGTGCGCGAAGTACGAGCGAGCCTGAAGAAGGAGGGGGATTCGTTCCTGGAAGGGCTGCGTCAAGTGTTATGCTCGCCTGGGGTGCTCTCTGTGTTTGGCATGCGTCTATTGATTTCTTCCTCTTTACGTGCGGTGAGCCCCATGCTGCCCTTGTTCGTGCAATCCTTGGTGCCCGCAGAGGCAAAGATCGCCTCGACGGTGGGAGTGATCAACAGCATCTACATGGCAACTACAGCGGTCGGTTCCGTTATTGCGGGGCGCTATGGCACACGCATTGGGACGCGGAGGCTATTGCTGGTTTGCCTGGTCACGAATGCCCTTTGTTGTGCCCTGCAGGGCTTTTCCAACAGCCCAATGCAGTTGCTGCTGCTGAGAGCTGTGGAAGGTTTTGCCGTTGGAGCCATCCTGGTAGCGCTGAGCACCGCTTTGGCTGATGCTGCGCCGGATGGACGCCATGGTGCGGTCTTTGGGCTACAATCCAGCGTCGTATCGCTGGCTAGTGCCATTGGCCCAACTCTGGGCGCAGCCGCTGCGGCTTCCTGGGGATTGCGCATGCCGTTCGGGGTAGCGACGCTTGGCTTCCTACTAGCCATCGCTACTATGATGGCAGTAGGAAGGCACGGCAGAGCAAAGGAAGGCGGCTAGCAAAGCCGCCCGTAATACCTGCTTCAGGCGGACAACAGTCCGCCGTCCCCTGGCGCGGGTTTGTAGTGAGCGCTTCAGCGCTTGGATTGCCTCACCCCCGGCCCCCTCTCCTACGCTGTAGGAGAGGGGCTTTTTGCGTGGGCTATTGCCCACGCCGAGCCATCTGTCATTGCGCACTGCCGCAGCAAGGGAAGGCTACTATACTCTCTTCGGCTTGGCCACGCTCAGCTTTCTCGTGCGGGCACGTTCCCTGAGCCAGGCTCGGAGAAGTCACAGTATCCATTGTTATTGCTATCCCGATAGCGCGCGCATCGCCCGGGGTAGGGATCGTTGACCCTCCCGACTGGGCATGCCACAAAGACTATCTGCTCCGTTGTTGGAGTGGCCGTGGGCATAGCACCCTGGCTTGCGCCGGCGCTCTGCTGTACTGCGGGCGTGGCCGTGGCCAATGTGAACTGTGTATCGGCTGGAACTTTAGCGTCAGAGGGCGTTTCGTTGTTCGTCACTGGACGACATCCGGTCAGCAGCACGCCAACTGCCGCTATGGTCAAACCACCTAGACGCAGGAATTCCCTGCGTGTAATTGTTTTGTTCTTCATATCATTGCTTGTCATGTCAAATCTCCCTTGATGAGTAATCGTTGAGCATTGCATGGGACAGCATACACCAGAGCATTTCGATTAAGACGCCAAGAGGCAGCCGAGCTAAGGTGCCGCTCGACCGCCCCTTAGAGCTGAGGACTCCCCAGCTCAGTAAGGAGGAGGGTCTGTAGGGTAGCTGGTCAGACTCCCTTACAGACTGGTGCATATAGTTCCCAGCGACACTGTTTGCTGCTCGCCACTGGGAGCGCTGGTGAAGGCATACTGGGTTTTCCTTCCCTTTCTGCTCTTTTCATTTGATGGCGGGGGCTACACTCTAGCGACAAGCTCCCAGTTTCATCTTTGGAAACCTGTCCCCCTGTTTTCGCATATAGGATACCGCCAAGATGTGGAGTCGCGATGGAGATAATGTAGAAAAATTGTGCAGTTTTGGTCCGAATTCGTAGCGAGCGCTTCAGCGCTAGGTTCGCGGTAAGCGCTGAAGCGCTCAATGACAAGTCCCATGCAGGGGCTTCTCATCTTCAGCCAGGGAATTCATTCCCCGGCCGTGCCCTGCAATCCCTGCTTCAGGCGGACAACACAGTCCGCCGTCCCCTGGGCGGGTTTGTAGTGAGCGCTTCAGCGCTTGGATTGCCTCACCCCCGGCCACCCTCTCCTACGCTGTAGGAGAGGGGCTTTTTGCGTGGGCTGTTGCCCACGCTGAGCAGCAATACCAGGTATTGGAAATCCCTGGTTGCTTCTCGCCATTCATTGCGAACCTGACAGTTCTCCCAGGCCTGTCAGATTTAGATTGTTGCATTCTTTTCATCTAATTGGTATGTATTTTTCATGCACTTTTCATCTTGGTATGCTATAGATATGGATAGGAAAGTGGCTGAATGGGGGGATAAGAAGCAGGCACAGTTGCTATAGATATTGCCTGTGCTGCTCAATTGCTGAAGGAGGCAAGTTCCATGAAAAGGCTAATAGTGCTCTTCATTATCTTCGCTCTGCTGCTCGTCGCCTCTTTGCTGGTGGGTATCCCGGTCATGGCCCAGGGACCGACCATCCTCGAGGTCAGCGCACCAAAGCAACTCACTATGGACGCACACTACGAGCGCAACCCTAGCGTCTTCAGAGCCTATGATGGCACTTTCTGGCTCTTCTTTGTACGGGCGAATTCCGCCACCCCGCACGTGCGGCCAGGGTACGATCCTGACAGCGATAGTTACGATATTTACTACATGACTTCGACCGATCAGGGCAATACCTGGTCCACTCCCACCAAGATACCACGGGCCTCAACCAACCAGCGTAGTGTGGCCGCCTTTCAGGATGGCATAGGCAATATCTGGGTGTTCGTCAGCGGCTTTGGGGGTTCGGACAAAAAGATCCGCTATTACAAATATTCCGCTGGCACCTGGAGTGGCCCAACCTTGGTTTCCAATACCATGCTCGCCAACCATATTGACGCGCTCGTGGCCCGTGATGGCAAAATCTGGATATTCTTCGAGGCAACAGATTCTTCCTGTGACGCCATCTACTCTGCTAACGGCGGTCTGACCTGGTCTTCGCGCATCCACGTGGCAGGGCCTTACGGTGGAGTGCCTAGAGCAATACAGGCAAGCAATGGCATGTTCAACGTGGTGTATACCAACGCCGACAAGATTTGGCTCACTACTTCTTCCACCGGCATGGCCGGCACATGGTCCACGCCCGTGCAGATAGTAGATGGCGGGGCTAGCCCCAATTTCGACTACGATCCTGTCCTCTATCAGGTGGGCGGAAGTTACGGGTTGTTCTGGGCACCGTGGAGCGATCCAGGGGCTGGAGGAACAGATCGCCAACAAATCAGGGTCATCACTTCTCTCGATGGCAGCGTTTGGTCAGTTCCGCGCCGCATTACCAGTGGGGGCTACAAGTCCACGGTCTGGTGGGACATGTGGCCGGATGCCCTGGTAGATGGCTCCACCGTGTACCTTTTCTATGGCTCGGAGAAGAATGGCAGTGCCAGAGGCGATGGCAATATCTTCATGTTCAAGGTTACTTGGGATCTCAGCCGCGACCACTTCGAGGCTATCCAACCAGCCATAGATGCCGCCGCTAGCCCGGACATCGTCAACGTAGCGCCAGGCATGTATGCCGAGAACCTCCTGGTGAACAAAGCGGTGATCTTGAACGGGCCGAACGCCGGCATCAACCCCAACACGAGCAGCCGTGGGCCTGAAGCCGTGCTTGTCCCGGAGGTCAACAACACCGCCAATGGCATTATCGTAGATGTGGTGAGCAGCACGGTCACCATAGACGGATTCACCATTGACGGCGACAACCCCAACCTCAGCGGGGGCATTTCCCTGAATGGCATAGATGCCAATGCCCGTTCCGGCATCGAGAACAACTCCACACTCGTGAGCAATATCACCATACGCAACAATATCCTCAAGAACCTCATCCGTGGCATTTGTCTCAGTGGCTTGGATGTCGGGTCATCCGGCAACTATATCCAGAACAACCTATTGGACAACATGCCCTCTTCCTCGCCCTTGGGACGCGCCATCCTCATGCCAGACAGTTTCTACGCTGAGGTCTCCGGCAATGTGCTGACCCGCGTTTACGTGGGCATTCAGGTGGATGATGTGAGCGTGGCCGGCTCACCAGCGCTCATCCGCAACAACCGCATCCAGTCCTATCGCCTTGGCATCTGGCTCCATGACCACTATGGCAGCGCTTCGCCCTTCACCGTGCGCGATAACGAGCTGACCACCGTCCTTGGCGCCGCGAACAACACCGGTTTGTGGCTGACTTCCATCCGCGACACAGCCAGCATAACTGCGCTCGACAACAACATCAGCGGTGCCTATGCCGGCATCGAAGCTTGGTACATCGCCACTACGGGCGGAGTGACGATCACCGGTGGCACGCTGGAGGGCAACAACTTTGGGGTATGGTTGCACAACTACAGTGTCCAGAGCGAAGTCTCCGGAGATGCACCGGCAGCCAGTCAGCTCCTGGTGAGCGGTACGACCATCCGCAATTCGGGCACTGCGGGAGTGCGGGTGCACGATCATGCCTCGGGTACGAAAAACGTTACGCTGAACCTGCGAGGTGGGGCAGTTGTTCAAGGCAGCCCCTATGGTGCCTTGGTGCAGGGCTCGCAGGCCTCGCTCGACGCCCGCGAATGCACCTTCGCAGGCAATACCACAGGAATTGACATAACTAACGGATCGGCCACCATCAGGAACAGTTTTGTCACGGGCAACAATGCCGGCGTGCTCCTGCATTCGGGCACAGCCCACGTGAATTTGAACAACCTGGCAGGCAACAGCGGGCTGGCAGTGAACCATCTCCTGGGCACGCTGACGGATGCCTCCGGCAACTGGTGGGGCAGTAACGAACAGATGGATGTGGCAAACAAGGCAGGCACCAGCGTGGATTATACACCCTGGCTGGATTCGGGCACGGATATAGACCCTGCGCCTGGCTTTCAGGGAGATTTCTCCGTGCTGTACGTGGATGACAACAGTCCGCAAACCGGTGGCACTGGACGTATCACAGAGGGCGTGAATCTAGTCTCGGGCAGTATCGTGTATGTGTTGCCCGGAACGTATGGCGAAACGCTCACTTTCGCCGCTGGGTTCGACAAGAACAACGTAACCGTCCTCGGCGATGCAACAAGCCGTCCCATTGTCACCGGCGGAGTGCGCATGGCGATGAACAGCTCCATCAGTGGCCTCACGTTGCAAAATCTCTATCTCAAAGGCGATGGCGGCTCCAATAAGGTCATCAACTGCACCAACACTGGCGCCAACAACAACTTTACTCTGGACAATTGCGTCATTGATGGGGAGAATGTGGCCGATCGGCATGGCCTGGCCGGGAGGCGCTTTGGAGACAACCTGACCATCACCAACAACGAGTTCAAGAATCTCCTGGGTTGGGCTGTGCTGGACGTGAACTTTGGCTTTGGCGCAAGCGAAGAGGGGGATTTGCCTCTGAACATCGTTACCTTTGGCGATAACTATGTGCACAATTGCGATGGTCTCGTCGCACTGCGCGGACGTGCTGCAGCCAAGACCAGAGCGGTAAGCATCTACGGCAATCGCTTTGCCTACATCCGCAACAACAATGTCCCATTTGGCACCTGGGCAGCGTTGATTGTGAACTATGCGCTCGACCTGAATGTGTACAACAACAGGATTCAGCACGTTTCCCGCCGTGACGCCATCGGAGGACGAGCGGATGCCATGAAGCTCTGGAAGAACGACAGCGTGGATATCTACGGCAACATCATCACCGGCAACTACGCAGGGATCTATTTCCCAGGAGGGACTTATGCTGGCAGCCTGGCTGGGGTCGAAATCCACGGCAATGTGCTCTGCGGAAACAGCCAATTTGAACTGCGTGCCGAGTCCGATAACGTTGGTACTGCTGATGCCGAAGGCAACTGGTGGGGCACGAACAGCCCAGGATCTGGGGAAGTGCAGGGCCCCGTGGACTATACCCCCTATATTACCTGGAGCATCAGTGCTGATCCCCCGGAGGTAGTGCCTACTACCGGCACTTCCAATATTGTGCTCACCTACAATTATGCCGCCGGCTACACCGTTCCCGATGGCCATGTGATAGATTGGAGCACCTCGCTCGGCAGCGTCAGCCCCATCACTTCGACCACTCTCAATGGTGTGGCGAGCACGGTGCTCACCGGCAGTGGGAGCACGGGCTTGGCGACGGTCACCGCCAACGATTCGTGCCATTCCATCCAGACACAGGTCCAGTTCCGCAATCCAACGCGCACGCCAACCGCTACGGCCACTACGACGGCAACCAACACGCCCACGCCAACCCATACCGGTACTCCGACAGACACGCCTACGCCAACGCAAACGCCTACGCAGACGCCCACGCCAACGCAAACGTTCACGCCTGCCCCCATCACGACCGTCGTCATTCAGAGGGGCACGCTGGGCAACAGCGAGGACACGACCATAGAACAGTACAACCCGAACAACAACTATTGTCTGGATGGTGTTGTGCGCATTGGCTACGGGCAGCAGTTCTCCATCCTGATGCGCTTCGACCTCGCTCCCCATGTTCCGCCGGGTGCCAATATCATCTCAGCCAGGTTGGAAGTCTTTACTGTGGGCTGGAGTGGCAGTGGTTCGACCTTGGTGATAGGGCCCTATGCCGTGCTGCGTGGGGTGAACATGTGTCAGGCCACTTGGAACCAAGCCCAGACGGGTGTGCCTTGGGGACAGCCAGGTTGCAACGACACCGTTACCGACCGCCGTCCCAATCCTGAGACTACCTTGGTTGTGGATGGCTTCAACCGTTGGTACAGTTTTGACATCACCAGTTTGGTGCAGCAGTGGGTCAATGGTGCGTTGGTGAACAATGGCGTGTTGCTGCGCGCTTCGGATGGGAGGTATTCCTTCTATTTCGCCAGCGCTGAGCACGGCACAACTAGCATACGACCCAGGCTTGTGGTGGTGTACGGGGATATTGGCGCACCATCCACGGCCACGCCCACTCCCACGCAAACTCCTATACCTACTCAGACGCTCACGCCTACTCCGACGCCCACGGGCATAGTCATCACTCCGACGCCCACGGCCACGCCAACCATTACCGCTACGCCTGGTGGAGTAACCCAGATCACGATCCAGAAGGGCACCTTTGGGGATAGCGAAGATACCTATATCTACATGTATGCGCCGGACACCAACTACTACAACGCTATTGATCTCAAGGTGGGTTGGAAGCAATTGTACGCGGCGGTTCTGCGCTTTGATCTGTCGCCCATTCCCGGGGGCGCCACTATTGACTCTGCCAGGCTCGAACTCTATGCCAGTGCGTGGAGTGGCGCGGACGCAACCATTGGCGTGTACGCTATCTTGCGCAATGTGACTCTGAGCCAACTCACCTGGAACGTGGCACAGGCAGGCAATCCGTGGGCACTGCCTGGCTGCAATAACACGCTCACCGATCGGCGTCCGAATCCGGAGAGCACCGTCACTACCAGTGGTCCGCACAAATGGTATTCCTTCGACGTGACCAGTCTCGTGCAGCAGTGGGTGAATGGCAGCCTACCCAACAATGGCGTGCTGTTGCGCGCGGATTACGCCACTAGTTCGTTCCACTTTGCCAGCAACGAAAACACCCTCTACGGCCATCCTAGGTTGGTCGTCAACTACCACTGAGCGTGTTGGACAGCGCACACTGCCCAAAAACAAGAGCCCATCCGCCACTCAGCGGATGGGCTCTTTGCTGTTTTGCAATCCAGTTGCGGGGGTTACTTGGCCACCTTGACCTTGATCATCTTTGGCTTGGCTTCCTCAGCCTTGGGGATGGTCAGATGCAGGACACCGTTCTTGAATGTAGCATCGGCCTTGTCAGACTTCACCAAGGTGGGCAGAGTGATCGTGCGCTCAAAAGGCCCATACCACAGTTCGTTGGCGTACCAGCACCAATCCTTGCTTTCCTCGCGCTCCGCATCGCTGGCAAATCGCCCGCGGATGGTGAGCGTATCACCGGTGACGGAAATATCCAGGTCGTCAGGCTCCAGACCAGGGACGCGCGCCACTACGTGCACGGCATCCTTATCTTCCCAGACATTGACCGGCAGTTCTACGCTTTCGCCGTAACGAGCGAAACGCCAGGGATGGACAAAGCTCTCCTCAAACAGGCGATCCATAGCCTCGCGCAAACTGAGCATATCCTCAAATGGTCGCCATCTTACGACAGACATAACACACCTCCTTTTCGGAATAGTTCCCAATTCTGCCTTCAGTCTAGCACGTCTGTGTTAGACGAATACTAGCAGTACATTAGAACTCTATTAGAACTGCTGCGTCTTCTGCCATATCTGCTCAGGCGGGTTTGTAGTGAGCGCTTCAGCGCTTGGATTGCCTCACCCCCGGCCCCCTCTCCTACGCTGTAGGAGAGGGGCTTTTTGCGCGGGCTGTTGCCCACGCCGCGCAGGGGATGACAAGCCCCTGTAAGGGGCTTCTCACATTTAGCCGGGGAATTCCTTCCCCGGCCATGTCCTGCAATCCCTGCTTCAGGCGGACAACAATCCGCCGTCCCCTGGCGGGTTTGTAGTGAGCGCTTCAGCGCTTGGATTGCCTCACCCCCGGCCCCCTCTCCTACGCTGTAGGAGAGGGGCTTTTTGCGCGGGCTGTTGCCCACGCCGCGCAGGGATGCGCTGCACTTATCACTCATCAGAGCACCCTCGCAATGACGATCTATTACATCAAACCCGACAGTCTCCCAGACCTATCGGGTTTGTGCGCTGTTTTCTAACGAAAATCTAACACTCCTCATGCATCTTTCTAATGAAAATGTGCTATAATATACACGATTAGATAGAACGTAAGCAGAAGTCACGACCTATGAACCCGATTTGTGCGAATTGTGGCATCGAAATCACTTGGCAACCAACTATCGTGGATGGTCGCGCCTATTGTTGCGCAGGCTGTGCTCTTGGCGGACCCTGCACCTGCGATTATTCCAACTTGCCTCGAATTGGCGAGTGTCGTGCTATCATGCGCTGCACATCAGTGATCATCTTGCCTCCTCATGTTGAAGATGGGGATCGTGGCGAGACGGGACAGAGGTGCGAATCCACTAGTACTGATTGAATGGGTAAATGATGAAAGAAGGAGTAGAACATGTTTTTCTGGGATCCAATGTATCTGGTCTTTGCGTTGCCGGCGCTTCTGCTGGGCATGTGGGCGCAGATGCGCGTGCAGAGCGCTTATAACCGCTACCTGCGCGTGGCCAATGCGCGTGGACTGACCGGCTTGCAAGCTGCCGAGTACCTGCTGCGTGCGCAGGGTCTGGGGCATGTGTCCGTCGAGGGCACGCCCGGGCAATTGACCGACCACTATGATCCACGTAGCAAGACGCTGCGCCTGTCGCGGGAGGTGGCTTACGGGCGCTCCCTAGCCGGGCTGAGCATCGTCGCCCATGAAGTGGGTCATGCCGTGCAGGACCATACCAACTATGGTCCGCTCAAACTGCGTTCGGGCATCGTGCCCATGGTTCAAGTCAGCGCCTATCTCGGTCCCATCCTCTTTGTCATTGGCTTGGTGATGCAGTCCATGGGACTGGCCTGGCTGGGTGTGCTTCTCTTCTCGGCCAGCGCAGTCTTTGCCGTGTTGACCCTGCCGGTGGAGAAGAATGCTAGCCAACGTGCCCTGCAGATGCTGACCACTAACGGACTGATTGTGCGTGGGGAAGAAGAAACAGGCGCCCGAGCGGTTCTGGATGCAGCCGCGCTGACCTACGTCGCAGCGCTGGCGCAGGTCATATCCACGCTCCTCTACTACGTCTTCCTGCTCGGCGGCATGTCCCGTCGCCGCGATTAGCGCATAACAGAGCCATCAACGAATACAGAACGAATAAACGAATGACCACGCTTAGCGCATTCGTTTATTCGTGTTTTCATTCGTTGATGGCTTTTTCTCCAGTACCGTAGGGCGGCTTTTCTAGACGCCTTTCCTGTTGGGTTCGTAGTGCGCGCTTCAGCGCGCTAGCGTGGTCAGGGAATGACGCCTTTCCTGTTGGGTTCGTAGTGCGCGCTTCAGCGCGCTAGCGTGGCCAGGAAAGACCTGTAAGGTATGGACCTTTTCATACCTCACCCCAACCCCACTCCTGCAGCGTAGGAAAAGGGCTTTTGGTGCTTGTCGTGAGCATTTTGCCATCTTTCATCATTCGCGCAATTCCCTTGCCCCTCATCTTTTGCACTTTGAGCGTCTTGCGCTATAATACGCTATAATCTCGCTCATGGGCAGCCCATCCTTGACCAATACTGTGCTCATCCAGCCCAGTTAGTGCATCCTGGCTATCCCATAGGCCAATGATAGAAAGAGCGCAATGCAAGAGCCTTCCGCACTAGATGAACGACACTGGTATGCCGTGCATACCAAGCCACACAAAGAACATGCTGTACAGGAGTTCCTCCTGAGCCGTGGGATCGACACTTACCTGCCCTTGCTCAAAGGGGGCAGCCCGTACAATAGGCGCAACCAACGGGGAAAGCCCTTTTTCTCTTGCTATCTCTTTGCCTGCGTGAACCTGAACGAGATCTCCCTCTCCTCCTTGAACTGGGCGCCTGGCGTCAACCGCGTGGTCAGTTTCGGCGGACAGCCGGCGGTGGTGCCAGATGTGGTGGTGGGCTGGCTGAGGCAGCGTCTAGCGCAGATAGACGCCCGTGACTACTACCAGGGCTTGCCCTTGCAACCCGGCGATCGCCTGCGCGTCACCAAAGGTCCGCTCAAGGATTTGGAGGCGATCTTCGATCGGCGCCTGTCATCTGGAGAGCGGGCACGCGTGTTCATCGAATTACTGGGACGGCTCACCGTCTGCGAGATGGAATTGAATCACCTACAACGGGTGGACAAGTAGTTACTGGCGCATTCGGTCTGGCCACTTATCTATATCGGACACATCCCGTCGCCCGTGGAGCGACCGCGCGGCAATGGCGGAGCCTGCCTGAGTGACGGTGGAGAGCGGGTGGCGGGGTTGTCGCGAGTGTACTCTCGCGGAACAGCGAGCAAGGGAAGGAGAACGGGACGATGGATGAGCCTATCGCAACCGAGCTAGCGAGCCTGGAGTTGACCCTCGAACAGCAGCCAGACGGTCGTTTCGCCGTGACCGCCAATGGCATAACTTCTCATTCTCTGGATTTGGCGGAGTTAGTCCTCCAGCCTGATCAGTTCGACCAGTTCTGGCGCGATCCTCGCTGCTATGGCAGGCGCCTTTTTGCTGCCCTATTTCCGGCCGACTCCCCTGCCGGCAATGCTCTGGCGCATCTGCCCAAGGCTTCCGATACAGGAGGCTCCCTGATCTTGGTCAGCCAGAATCTGCAGGCGCAGGCCATCCTTTGGGAGTACCTGCACGATGGGGATGACTTCCTGGCTGTGAAGTACCACTTGGTGCGAGGCATTCCACCGCAGTGCAGGCATGGCTGCGGCAGCGAAATGTCCGCCGAAGCCCTCTATTTGGTGGTGGTCCCCGCTGATCCCCTCCTCTACGAAGGACGTCCGGTGGTGGGATTGAACGTGCGGCGCGAACTGGAGCACTTGGAAGAGGCGCTGCGCAAGGCTGCTGCCCCCTACCATGCTACGATCCTCGCCCCGCCAACGCTGGATGCCCTGCACAAAGCCCTGGCGCCCCGCGAACGACAGACCATCGTCCACTTCATCGGACATGGCGAGTCCACCAAGGAAGGCGCGCTGCTCCTCTTCGAAGATGAAACTGGTGCCGGACGGGTAGTCACGGCCAAGGAAATGATAGGTCCCGTAAGGGGGCGAGTTTTTCTGGTCTTCCTCAACGCTTGTCAATCGGCCATGACTGTGGAGACGCCGCTGTCCAACCTGGCCTACAGCCTGGTCATGGAGGGGGTGCCTTATGCGTTGGGCATGCAATGCAACATGTTCGATGTGGCGGCAGTGCGCCTATCCGAATTTTTCTACGCCTATCTTGCCCAGGGTCACCCGGTGGAAGAGGCGCTGCGTCACGCCCGGTTAGCGCTGCAGCGGGATGACCAATTGGCCAATGTGCGCTGGAGCGAGGGCACTTCCATAGACCTGCGCCCGGTCGCTCTGGGCATCGCCGTGCTCTACACCAGCCTGCAGCGCGGGCTGAGCCGCTTTCGTCTCAGCCCAGGCGAGGCACGCATCGAGAAGGTCCAGCCAACGATGCACTTCGATGCTCCGCTGACTGAAGCACCCTTCTTCCGGGGACGCCAGCAGGAATTGGTTGTGCTGGGGCAGCGCCTGAGGGATGGCGCAACGGTCATCACCTTGGCTGGCACCGCCGGCATTGGCAAATCTGTCCTCGCCTGCCGCGCTGCGCAGCGCTTCGCCTGGCGCTTCCCACACGGTGCACTGGGACTCTCTCTGGAAACCCTGCCGCCCAGAGAGCAAGTGCTGTCCCGCCTGGGACGCTGGCTGCTGGGTCAGGCTTTCGATCAAATCCCGCCCGAGGAGCAGGAGCACCGCGTGGCGGACGCGTTCAAAGGCGAAGCGCGGCTCCTGTTGCTGGACAATTACGAGACCCTGCTGGATGGGCTTGAATCCAAGGAGGAAGAAAGGCGGAGAACGGCTCGTGGATTGGCGCAGTTCTTCCAGAAGTTGGTGGGAGGGAAGGGCGTATTGCTGATCACCACCCGCGGCGAGCGTCCCACAGGTTTGCCCGGCGAGAGGCAGCCGCTGGAAGTGCCGGGGCTCGACCTGGTCGCTGCACTGCGCCTTTTCCGCGACTATGCCGGCGCACGGTGGCAGGATGCGCACGAGCAAGTCCTGATTATGCTTCAGGAAATGCAAAAGAAGGGATGCTCCCTCGACCACCTGCCTCCGCTCCTGGAAAACGAGCCCTTGGTGCAACTCATGCGCCAGTTGGAGGGCCATCCCCTGGCCATCGAACTCTTTGCCCGCGATTATGCCACCAGGATGGACAGCCTAACGGAGGCAGTGCGGGAATGGCGCCAACGCCTGCGCGAGGCACGGCACCGTTCCCGCGGCGAGGACGAGCGCCATGTCACCTTGGCTGCTTGTTTCGAGCACTCCTTCCGCGGATTGGCCCAAGAAGAGACGCGGAAGAGTCAGGAACTCTTGCCCCAATTGACCGTTTTCAGCGCACCGTTCCTGCCCCAATGGGTCGAGGCAGTCCTTTCCGTCCCCGAGGTCGAGGAGCCTCTGCACCTGCTCTACCGCAAGGGCTTTCTGCGCTGTCACGAGGTGGGCGATGCGCTGCGCTTCTATTCCTTCCACCCCATGGCGCGTTGGTTCGCCGAGGAAAAAGCAGGAGGCATAGACCTTGTCGCCTTGCAGCAGAACCTGGGGCAGGCCTATCGGAACTTTGCTCGTCAGGCATACGAAAGATTTGACCCGACGTACTCTAGGATAACACGTGTAATCCTGCCAGACCTGCAGCGCGCAGTGGGTTTTCTCCCCGCGCCAGAGCGCAGCAATATGGCTTTCCATTTGGGCTGGCTGCTGCGTACCTTCGGCGACCTGGATGGGGCGATGCGCCTGTACCAGGAGTCGCTGGCCATCGACGAGCAACTGGGCGACCAACGGGGCAAGAGCGCCACGCTGCATGGGATGGCCTATATTTACCGTGTGCGCGGCGACCTGGATGGGGCGATGCGCCTGTACCAGGAGGCCAAGGAGATATGCGAGCAACTGGGCGACCAGCGGGGCAAGAGCGCCACGCTGCATGATATGGCCTATATTTACGGTGTGCGCGGCGACCTGGATGGGGCGATGCGCCTGTACCAGGAGTCGCTGGCCATCAAGGAGCAACTGGGCGACCAGCGGGGCAAGAGCGCCACGCTGCATGAGATGGCCTATATTTACTGTGTGCGCGGACTCATGGAAGTGAAGTAGCGCCTGTAACAGGAGT